>CAZRXZ010000092.1:0-5535 GCA_964604095.1 uncultured Arenimonas sp.
GCCGTCGTTGGCCGCCAGCAGCTGCCGGCAGGCGTTGACGATGTCGCGGCGGCCGCCGTAGCTGCCGGCGATGTTCAGGCGCAAGGTGGTGTTGCCGGCGCTCAGGCGCTCGGCCCAGGCCATTTTCTCCTGGATCTCGGCCGGGAAATCGCTGCGCTGCCCGATGAAGCCGATGCGCACGCCGCGCCGGTGCAGCTCCTCGATTTCCGAATCCAGCATGCGCAGGAACAGCTTCATCAGGGTGCTGACCTCCTCTTCGGGGCGCTGCCAGTTCTCGCTGGAGAACGCGAACAGGGTCAGGCAGGCGATGCCGCGCTCAAGGCAGAACTCGATGGCGGTCTGTACCGCCTTGGCGCCGGCGCGGTGGCCGACGCTGCGGATGCTGCCGCGGCGCTCGGCCCAGCGGCCGTTGCCGTCCATGATGACGGCGATATGGCGGGGCGTGCGCGCGGCGTCCGAGGGCATGGACATCACCCTCAGACGGCCAGCAGCTCGGATTCTTTGGCCTTGGCGACGTCGTCGATGTCCTTGACCGCCTTGTCGGTGATTTTCTGGATCTCGTCTTCGCTGCGGTGCGCCTCGTCTTCGGAGATGGCTTTGTCCTTGAGCAGGTCCTTCACCGCCGAGATGGCGTCGCGGCGGATGTTGCGCACCGAGATCTTGGCGTTTTCGCCTTCGGCGTACACGACCTTGATCAGTTCCTTGCGGCGTTCTTCGGTGAGCGGCGGCAGGTTGATGCGGATGACCTGGCCGAGGGTGTTCGGGGTGAAGCCGAGGTTGGAGGCCAGGATGGCCTTCTCGACCGCGCCGATCATCGACTTTTCCCAGGGCGTGATGGTGATCGAGCGGGCGTCGGCGATGGCGATGGTGGCGACCTGGCCGAGTGGGGTGTCGGTGCCGTAGTAGTTGACCTTCAGGTTGTCGATCAGGCCGGTGCTGGCGCGGCCGGTGCGCAAGGAGGTCAGCTCGTGCTTGAGGGCGTCGATGCTTTTGGCCATGCGCGTCTGCGCGTCTTTCTTGATTTCGTTGAGCATGCAGGGCTCCGGTTGTCGGGACAGGCCCAATTATAGCCCGAGCGGCCGCTAAACGCTTAAAATCGCTGAAAAAGCTCAGTGGTGCGGGGCGTGGTCGTGGTGGTCGTGCTGGCAGGCGCCGCCGAGCTCGATCTGCAGCGTGGCATGGTTGATGCCGAAGCGTTCGTGCAGTCCGTGGTTGGCCGTATCGATGAACTCGTCATGGCCGTCGGCGGTGGTGCGCACCACGTGCGCGGTCAGCGCGATCTCCTCGGCGCCGAGCGACCAGATGTGCACATGGTGCACGGCCGACACGTCCGGCAGCGCCAGCAGCCAGCGTTCGACCTCGGCTTTGTCCAGACCTTCGGGCACGGCGTCCATCACCTGCAGGAAGCTGGCCTTGAGCAGGCCCCAGCTGCCGATGCCGATCACCACCGCCACCAGCACCGCGGTCACCGGATCGAGCCAGCGCCAGCCGGCCCACCAGATGCCGAAACCGGCGATGACCGCCGCCAGCGACACCGCGGCGTCGGCCAGCAGGTGCAGATAGGCGCCGCGCTTGTTCAGGTCGGTGTGCTGGCCGCGATGGAACAGGGCGGCGGTGCCCAGGTTGACCGCGATGCCGAGTCCGGCCACGGCCATCACCGTCAGTCCCGGCACGTCCGGCGGCGAATGCAGGCGCGTTGCCGCTTCCCAGAGCAGGGCGCCGCTGAACCCGACCAGCAGCAGGGCATTGAACAGCGGCGAAAGCTGGGTGGCGCGGCGCCAGCCGAAGGTGTGGCGTTCGGTCGGCGCTTGGCTGGCCATCCACGCCGCGCCCCAGGCCAAGGCCAGGCCGGCGGCGTCGCCGAGGTTATGCAGGGCGTCGGAAATCAGCGCCAGCGAATTGGTGTACAGGCCGACGCCGGCTTCCAGCGCCGAATACGCCAGGTTGATCCACATCGCCCAGGCGAACAGGTGGTGGCTGTGCCCGTGGCCGGCGTGGCCATGGCCGTGCGGATGCGCGTGCATGGCTCAGCGCGTGACCAGGGTGCCGATGTCCTCGCCCTGCAGGATGCGCATCAGCGCGCCTTCGCGGCTCATGTCGTAGATGCGCAGCGGGATGTCGTTCTCGCGGCACAGGGCGAAGGCGGCGGTGTCCATCACCTGCAGGTCGCGCGCCAGCACTTCGTCGTAGGTGAGCTTCTCGAAGCGCGTGGCGCCGGGGTTCTTCTTCGGGTCGGCGTCGTAGATGCCGTCGACCTTGGTCGCCTTCAGCAGCAGCTCGGCCTCGATTTCGGTGGCGCGCAGGGCGGCGGCGGAATCGGTGGTGAAGAACGGATTGCCGGTGCCGGCCGCGAACAGGGTGATGCGGCCCTTTTCCAGGTGGCGCACGGCGCGGCGGCGGATGTAGTCTTCGCAGATCTGGTTGATCTTGATCGCGCTCATCACCCGGGCGTTGACGCCGTGCTTCTCCAGCGCGTCCTGCATCGCCAGGGCGTTGATCACGGTGGCCAGCATGCCCATGTGGTCGCCGGTGACGCGGTCCATGCCGCCGGCGGCCAAGCCGGCGCCGCGGAAGATGTTGCCGCCGCCGATCACCACGCCGATTTCCGCGCCGGCCTTCTGCGCCTCGATGATTTCCTTGGCCAGGCCGTGGATGACGGTCGGGTCGATGCCGTAATCGCCGTCGCCCATCAGGGCCTCGCCGGACAGTTTCAACAGGATGCGGCGGTATTTGAGTTGGCTCATGGCGGGCTCCGGGCGGTGTGCGGTGGGTATTTTAACGGAAAGGCAGGCGGCGGTTCAGGCTTTCGGTTCGAAGATGACGTAGACCTTGCGCGCGGGCTCCAGCACTTCCCAGGTGCCGCGGTAGCCGGCCTCGATGGTGAAGCGGTCGCCCTTGCGCACGGTGCGCGCCTGGCCGGCGTCGTCGGTCATCACGATCACGCCCTCGAGGATCTCGCAGTATTCGAACTCGGTATAGGCGACCTGCCATTTGCCCGGCTGCGCTTCCCAGAAGCCGACGTGGAATTGGCCGGACGGGTCGCTGAAGGCGTTGCGCACCGCCTGCTCCGGACTGCCCGAACGCATTTTCTCCGGCGCCACCCGGTAGGCCTCATGCGGGAGGCCGGCGTAATCCAAGGGGATGATTCGGCTCATGTGCTTTCCTTGAGTTTCAGGGCGAAAAAAAAGCCACCCGAAGGTGGCTTTCTTCCGGATCAGACCGCCATGGCCTTGGCGACTTCGGCGGCGTAGTCTTCCACCACCTTCTCGATGCCTTCGCCGACCACCAGGCGCTGGAAGCCGACGACGTCGGCGCCGCCGGCCTTGACCGCGGCTTCGACGCTCAGGTCGGTGTTCAGCACGTACGGTTGGCCGTACAGGGTGACTTCATTGACGATCTTGCTGACCTTGCCGGCGATGATCTTCTCGAGGATGTCGGCGGGCTTGTTCTTGTCCTTCTCCGGCATCTTGGCCAGCTCGATTTCCTTTTCCTTGGCGATGAAATCGGCCGGCACGTCGGCGGCTTTGTTGTAGGGCGGGTTCATCGCGGCCACGTGCATGGCGATGCCGCGGGCCAGCTCGTTGTCGCCGCCGGCCAGCTCGACCAGCACGCCGATGCGGCCGCCGTGGATGTAGGCGGCGACGTTGTTGGCGGATTCCACGCGCACCAGGCGGCGGACCTGCACGTTCTCGCCGACCTTGGCGATCAGCGCGGCGCGGGCCTCTTCCACGGTGCCGCCGTCCATCGCGGCGGACTTCAGGGCGTCGGCGTCGGCGGCGCCGGAGGCCAGGGCGGCCTGGGCGACGGCGTTGACGAAGTTGACGAAGTTCTCGTCCTTGGCCACGAAGTCGGTTTCGGAGTTGATTTCGACCAGCACGGCCTTGCCGCCGTCGGCGGCCATGCCGATGCGGCCTTCGGCGGTGACGCGGTCGGCCTTCTTGTCGGCCTTGGCCAGGCCGGTCTTGCGCAGGAATTCCATCGCGGCGTCGATGTCGCCGTTGTTTTCGGACAGCGCTTTCTTGCATTCCATCATGCCGGCGCCGGAGCGCTCGCGGAGTTCTTTCACCAGGCTAGCGGTAATTTCCATTAGGGGACCTCGGGTTGTTCAGGGATTCGCATCGGCGCGCGGCCGATGGGGAAGGGGGTGCTTGCGCACCCCCTGGTTTGACGGCTCAGGCGTCGCGCTTTTCGCGGCGCGGGGCGGCCTTCTTGGCCGGGGCGCGGCGGGCGCCTTTCTTGTCGTCCTTGCCGACCGGGTTGCCGTCGGCGTCCAGTTCGACGAATTCGTCGTTGCCGGAGGCCACGATCGGCGCGGCGGCCTTGCCTTCCAGCACGGCGTCGGCGGCGGCGCGGACGTACAGCTGCACGGCGCGGATGGCGTCGTCGTTGCCCGGGATGGCGTAGTCGACCAGGTTCGGGTCGTAGTTGGTGTCGACCACCGCGATCACCGGAATGCCGAGCTTCTTGGCTTCCTGGATGGCGATGTTCTCATGGCCGATGTCGATGACGAACAGGGCGTCCGGCAGGCGGTTCATGTCCTTGATGCCGCCCAGCGAGGCTTCCAGCTTGTCGCGTTCGCGGCGCAGGCCCAGCACTTCGTGCTTGACCAGCTTCTCGAAGGTGCCGTCGGTTTCGGCCGCTTCCAGTTCCTTCAGGCGCGAGACGGACTGCTTCACGGTGCGGAAGTTGGTCAGGGTGCCGCCCAGCCAGCGCATGCTCATGTACGGCATGTTGCAGCGGGCGGCCTCTTCCTTGATGGCTTCGCGCGCCGAGCGCTTGGTGCCGACGAACAGGATGGTGCCGCGCTTCTGGGCGATGGCCGAGATGAAGTTCATGGCGTCGGTGAACAACGGCATGGTCTTCTCGAGGTTGATGATGTGGATCTTGCCGCGGGCGCCGAAGATGTACGGACCCATTTTCGGGTTCCAGTAGCGGGTCTGGTGGCCGAAGTGGACGCCGGCTTCCAGCATCTGACGCATGGTGACTTGGGACATGGTGAATCCTTTTCGCGAAGGGGAA
Organism: uncultured Arenimonas sp.; assembly: GCA_964604095.1. Taxonomy (GTDB): domain Bacteria; phylum Pseudomonadota; class Gammaproteobacteria; order Xanthomonadales; family Xanthomonadaceae; genus Arenimonas. The sequence goes on from CAZRXZ010000092.1 coordinate 5,020, forward strand.
CCGGCCTGTCTGCAGGCATCGGGTTCCGGGGTTGGGCCTCCACCGGATCGCCGCTTCGAACCCCGAGGGGCACCCCGAAGCGGGGGAGTATCCGGTGTGTGAATTCGCCGATTGACGCTCGGCGTGGGCGGTGAAGCCCCGGAATTATACAAGAAAGTGCGATTTTGCCGCAAGTATCGGATAATGGCGGGATGAACGTATCGATCAAAACCCCCGAAGACGTCGAAAAGATGCGCGTGGCCGGCCGCCTGGCCGCGGAAGTGCTGCAGGTCGTGGCCCCGTACGTCAAACCCGGCGTCAGCACCGCCGAACTCGACCGCATCTGCCATGAACACATCGTTCAGGTCCAGCAGGCCATCCCCGCCAACGTCGGCTACAAGGGCTTTCCGGCCACGGTCTGCACCTCGGTCAACAACGTCATCTGCCACGGCATCCCGTCCCCGGCCAAGGTGCTGAAGGACGGCGACATCGTCAACATCGACGTCACCGTGATCAAGGACGGCTGGCACGGCGACA
>CAZRXZ010000093.1:0-5463 GCA_964604095.1 uncultured Arenimonas sp.
GCCAGTTGCTCAAGCTCGGCATTCCGATGGGCATCGCCATCTTCATGGAAGGCAGTCTGTTCGTGGCCACGGCCCTGTTCATCGGCCGGCTTGGCGCGGTGGATGTGGCCGCGCACCAGATCGCCCTGAACGTGGCCAGCGCCCTGTTCATGATTCCGCTCGGCCTGGCCTTGGCCACCACCGTGCGCGTCGGGCATGCGGTCGGTGCCGGGGATGTCTCGGCCGTGCGCTGGGCGATGCGCGCCGGCCTGGTGCTGGTGCTGGTCACCCAGACCGTGTCGGCGCTGCTGCTGGTGTTCGCCGGCGGCCAGATCAGCCGTTGGTACACCGACGACGCCGCCATCGGCGGCCTGGCCGCCACCTTGATGGTGTATGCCGCCATCTTCCAGTATCCCGACGGCATCCAGGCCCTGTCCGGCGGCGCCCTGCGCGGCCTGAAGGACACCACCGTGCCGGCCATCATCACCGTGTTCGCCTATTGGGCGGTCGGCCTGAGCGCCGGCGTGTACCTGGGCCTGCATCTGGGCCTGCGCGCGCCCGGCTTCTGGCTGGGCCTGACCGCCGGCCTGAGCGTGGCCTCGGTGCTGCTGTATCTGCGTTTCCGGCGTGCCGTGCGCACGCTGGAAGCCAGCCTGTAACCCATGACTTCCCGGACAGGCCCGCGGCGGGCGTTTCGGGTATCCTGACTTTCTGCAATCCGGAGTTCGCAACCCATGAGCAGTGCCCAGCCCGGCCCGATCCGTACCTTCTTCCGCGTCATCTGGAACGCGGTGAACTTCACCAACCACCTGGTGTTCAACCTGATCATGCTGGCGGTGCTGCTGCTGCTCATCGCGGTGATCTCGGCCGGCATGTCGGCCAAGTCGTTCGCCCCGCTGCAGGACAAGACCGCGCTGGTGCTCGACCTGGACGGCGTGCTGGTGGAACAGCGCACCGCCGACACCATCAGTTCGGCGATCGCCGAGGCGCAGGGCGACGGCCCGCGCGAGATCCGCCTGCGCGACGTGCTGCGCGTGATCGAGGCCGCCAAGCGCGATCCGAAGATCACCCATCTGCTGATCGACACCGACGGCTTCCAGGCCGCCGGCATGGCCTCCACCCGCGAGCTGGCGCGCGCGCTGCGCGACTTCAAGACCAGCAAGAAGCCGGTGTACGCCTTCGCCGACAGCTACGAGCAGAAGCAGTATCTGCTGGCCGCGCAGGCCGACAAGGTGTTCATGGACCCCGAGGGCGGCTTCCTGCCCGAAGGCCTCGGCCGCTACCGCCTGTATTACCGCGAAGCGCTGCAGGACAAGCTCGGCGTCGACGTGCACCTGTTCCGCGTCGGCGAGTTCAAGTCCGCGGCCGAGCCGTATATTTTGGACGGCGCCTCCCAGGAGGCCAAGGACGCCGACCTGTTCTGGATGGGCGACATCTGGCAGCGCTACCTGGCCGACGTGGGCCAGGCCCGCGGCATCGCGCCCGAGGCCATCACCGCCGCCATCGAGCAGATGCCGGCGCGCCTGGCCGCGGTCAAGGGCGACCTGGCGCAATGGGCGCTGGACGAGAAATGGGTCGATGGCCTGAAGACCCCGGACGAGATGGAGAAGTTCATGGTCGCGCAGGGCGTGGCCTTCGATGACGACCTCGGCAGTTTCCGGCAGATCGGCCTGAAGGATTACCTGGGCCACGCCAACAAGCTGCATCTGGACAAGCCCAAGCGCGATACCGTGGCGGTGGTGGTGGCGCAGGGCGAGATCGTCGACGGCGAGCAGCCGCCCGGCGTCATCGGCGGCGTCTCGACCGCGGCCCTGATCCGCGCCGCGCGCGAAGACGAAACGGTCAAGGCCCTGGTGCTGCGCGTGGATTCGCCCGGCGGCGGCGTGTTCGCCTCCGAGCAGATCCGCCGCGAAATCGAACTCACCAAGGCCGCCGGCATCCCGGTGGTGGTGTCGATGGCCAACGTCGCCGCGTCCGGCGGCTATTGGATCTCGATGAACGCCGACCGCATCTACGCCGACGAATCCACCATCACCGGTTCCATCGGCATCTTCGGCCTGATGGTGAACGCGCCGCGCGCGCTGGAGAAGATCGGCGTGCGCTCCGACGGCGTGGGCACCACGCCCTGGGCCGGCGCGTTCGACATCACCCGGCCGATGCCGGAGCCGGCCAAGCTGGTCATCCAAAGCGTGATCGAGCGCGGCTATTCGCAGTTCATCACCAAGGTCGGCAAGGCCCGCGGACAAAGCCCGGAAGCCATCGACCGGGTGGCCCGCGGCCGCGTCTGGAGCGGCGCGCAGGCCAAGCAGCACGGTCTGGTCGACGCCTTCGGCGGCCTGCGCGAGGCCGTGGCCGACGCCGCCCGCCGCGCCAATCTCGGCAAGGACGGCTACGCCATCGATTACGTCGAAGAGCCGCTGTCGCCGTTCGAGCAGTTCGTCGCCAATCTGGCCGGCAACAGCGAGACCGAAGGCCTGGTGCGCTGGGCTTCGCCGGCCTTGGGCCTGCTGCGGCAGAACGCCATGGGCCGGCAGATCCACGCCGACCTGAAGTGGCTGGAGAACCGCAACGGCCGTCCGGTCAACGCCGTCGCGCACTGCTTCTGCGCGTTCTGAGGCCATGCACGCGCGCTGGCGGCTGGACGGACAGAGCGCGCTGGTCACCGGCGCCAGCGCCGGCATCGGCCTGGCCGCGGCGCGCGAACTGGCCGCGCTCGGCGCCGACGTGCTGATGGTGGCGCGCGACGAGGCCTTGCTGGCGGCCAGCGCCGCCGATATCGCCGATGACATCGACGGCGCGCTGGTGCGGCATTTCGCCGCCGACGTGTCCGATCCCGAGCAGCGCCGCGAGATCTTCGACTGGGTCAGCGACCTGGACGCGCCGCTGTCGATCCTGGTCAACAACGCCGGCATGAACGTGAAGAAGGCCACGCTCGACATCGACGCCGACGACTTCGCGCAGGTGCTGGACACCAACGTGCAGGCCGCGTTCGCGCTGTCGCAGTTGGCGCATCCGTTCCTGAAGCAGCACGGCAGCGCCAGCATCGTCAACGTCGGCAGCGTGTCCGGCCTGACCCACGTGCGCACCGGTCCGCTGTACGGCCTGAGCAAGGCCGCGCTGCACCAGATGAGCAAGAACCTGGCCTGCGAGTGGGCCAGCGACGGCATCCGCGTCAATTCGGTGGCGCCCTGGTACATCCGCACCCGGCGCACCTCGAACGCGCTCAGCAATCCGGACTATTTCGAGGAAGTGATTTCACGCACGCCGATGAAGCGCATCGGCGAGCCCGAGGAAGTGGCGGCCGCCATCGCCTTCCTGTGCCTGCCGGCCGCCAGCTACATCACCGGCGAATGCCTCGCGGTGGACGGCGGCTTCCTGCGTTACGGGTTCTGACCGTAATCGCCTGTAGGGGCGAATCGTGTATTCGTCTGCAAGTAGGTTTTATGGGTAGGGGCGAATCTTGTATTCGCCCTTAACAGGGCATTGCGGAGTCGGGCGAACACGGGGTTCGCCCCTACGGCGACAATATCCGCGCGTGATGCCGCAGATGGTCTTCGATGAAGCTCTGGATGAACCAGTAGCTGTGGTCGTAGCCGGCGTGCTGGCGCAGCAGCAATGGCTGCTTGGCGGCCTCGCAGGCCGCTTGGAACAATTCCGGGCGAAGTTGTTCGGCCAAGAAAGAATCTTCCGCGCCTTGGTCGATCAGAATCGGGCCGTCGAAGCGGTGGCCGTCTTCGATCAACGCGGTGGCATCGTGCCCGCGCCAGGCGGTTTCATCGTTGCCCAGATAGCGCGGAAAGGCCTTTTGGCCCCACGGCACCTGCATCGGCGCCACGATCGGCGCGAACGCCGACAGCGAACGGAAGCGCTGCGGGTGGCGCAGCGCCAGCGTCAGCGCGCCGTGGCCGCCCATCGAGTGGCCGCTGATGCCCAGCCGCGCTGCGTCGACGCCGAAGTGCGCGTCCAGCAGCATCGGCAGTTCGCGCACCACCGCGCTTTCCATCGCGAAACGGCCGGCATATGGCGCCTGCGTGGCGTCCAGCCAGAAGCCGGCGCCTTCGCCGAATTCCCAATCGCCGGTGGCACCGATGATGCCGGTCTCGCGCGGGCTGGTGTCCGGTGTGATCAGCGCCAGACCGAGCTCGGCCGCCACGCGCTGGGCGCCGGCCTTGATGGCGAAGGTTTCCTCGGTGCAGGTGAGGCCGGCCAGGAACAGCAACGCCGGCACGCGGCCGCTGCGTTCGGGCCGGAACACGCCGAAGCGCATCGGTCCGCCGCAGGCGGCCGATTCATAGCGGTAAAAGCCCTGCACGCCGCCGAAGCAGCGCTTTTCGGACAGCACCTCCAGCGCCGGCACCGCCATCAGTAGATCACCACGCCGCGGATGGATTCGCCGCGCTTCATCAGGTCGAAGCCTTCGTTGATGCGTTCCAGCGGCATGGTGTGGGTGATCAGCGAGTCGATGTCGATCTTGCCGTCCATGTACCAGTCCACGATCTTCGGCACGTCGGTGCGCCCGCGTGCGCCGCCGAAGGCCGAGCCGCGCCAGTTGCGGCCGGTCACCAATTGGAACGGGCGCGTGCTGATCTCCTGCCCGGCCGCGGCCACGCCGATGATGACGCTGGTGCCCCAGCCCTTGTGGCAGCATTCCAGCGCCTGGCGCATCACCTGGGTGTTGCCGATGCATTCGAACGAGTAGTCGGCGCCGCCCTTGGTGAGCGACACCAGATAGGCCACCAGGTCGCCGTCCACTTCGCTCGGGTTCACGAAGTCGGTCATGCCGAATTTCTCGGCGATCTCGCGCCGCGCCGGATTCAAATCGACGCCCACGATCTGCGACGCGCCAGCCATGCGTGCGCCCTGGATCACGTTCAGGCCGATGCCGCCCAGGCCGAACACCACCACGCGCGCGCCCGGCTCCACTTTCGCGGTGTAGATCACCGCGCCGATGCCGGTGGTGACGCCGCAGCCGATGTAGCAGACCTTGTCGAACGGCGCGTCTTCGCGGATCTTGGCCAGCGCGATCTCCGGCACCACGGTGTACTGCGCGAAGGTGGAGGTGCCCATGTAGTGGTGGATCTTCTTGCCGCCGATGGAGAAGCGCGAGCTGCCGTCCGGCATCAGGCCCTGGCCCTGCGTGCTGCGGATGGCCTGGCACAGGTTGGTCTTCTGGCTCAGGCAGTATTCGCACTGGCGGCATTCCGGCGTGTACAGCGGAATCACGTGGTCGCCTTTCTTCAGCGAGGTCACGCCCGGGCCCACGTCCACCACGATGCCGGCGCCCTCGTGGCCGAGGATGGCCGGGAAGATGCCTTCCGGGTCGGCGCCGGAGAGCGTGTAGTAGTCGGTGTGGCAGATGCCGGTGGCCTTCAGCTCCACCAGCACTTCGCCCGCTTTCGGGCCTTCCAGGTCGACGGTTTCGATGACCAGCGGTTTGCCGGCTTCATAGGCGACGGCGGCTTTGACTTTCATGGCGGACTCCCC
>CAZRXZ010000094.1:0-5459 GCA_964604095.1 uncultured Arenimonas sp.
TGCGGCGGTTGAACACCGCCTGCAGGATCGGGATGTCGCTCCAGCTCTGGTGGTTGGATAGCACCAGGTAATGGCCGTTCGGATCGAGCGCGGCCTCGCCGTGGCGATGGATGCGCAGGGTGCTGAAGTGCGCGATCATCCAGGAATTGAAGCCGATCCAGGCTTCGGCCAAGGCGATGATACCGCGGTCCAGCACATCGCGCACGGCCGGCACCGGCAGCAGCCACTTCAGCAGCGACAGCAACAGCAGCAAGGACACCCGGACCAGGGTGTTGGCGCCAATCAGCACGACGATGAGGGGCAGGCGGAGCGGAAGCGGGAGACGGGCGAACATGGCGGTACCGGAAGAGGCCTTGGCGGAATGGCTATACTGCAGGCAGTGAATGACCGGAATTTTACCATGCGCCTGCTGAATGCCCTGCCCCTGCTTGCCGCCGCCTTCTGTCTGCCCGCCCCGATCCTGGCCGCCACACCGGATTTGCGCACCCACGCCGAACGCAGCGGCTACGCCGAAACCGGCCGTTATGCCGAGGTCGAGACGCTCTGCCATGCCTTCCAGGCCGCCTATCCGGCGCAGGTGCGCTGCTTCGCCTTCGGCCGCACGCCCGAAGGCCGGCCGATGTGGGCGCTGGCCGCCAACGCCGACGGCGCCTTGACGCCCGAACAGGCGCGCGCCCAAGGCCTGCCGGTGAGCCTGTTCCAGGGCGGCATCCACGCCGGCGAGATCGACGGCAAGGACGCCGGCTTTAAGCTGCTGCGCGAACTGCTGGAAACGCCGGGCAAGGCCAATCCGCTGCGCCGGCAGGTGATGCTGTTCGTGCCGGTGTTCAACGTGGACGGCCACGAGCGCTTCGCGGCCTGGAACCGGCCGAACCAGCGCGGCCCGAAGGAGATGGGCTGGCGGGTGACCGCGCAGAACCACAACCTCAACCGCGACTACGCCAAGGCCGACAGCACGGAGATGCAGGCCCTGCTCGGCCTGGTGAACGACTGGGATCCGCTGTTCTACGTGGACCTGCACGTGACCGACGGCGCCCAGTTCCGGCACGACATCTCGGTGCAGGTGGAACCCAAGTTCGCCGGCGATCCGGCCCTGCGCGCCATCGGCCGCCGCTTCCAGGACGCGGTGCTGGCCGAGCTGCGCCGCGGCGGCTCCTTGCCGCTGCCGTACTATCCCTCGTTCCGCGAGAACGACAACCCGGCCTCGGGCTTCGCCGACGGGGTGTCGCCGCCGCGCTTCTCGACCGGCTATTTCCAGCTGCGCAACCGTTTCGGCGTGCTGGTGGAGACCCATTCCTGGCGCACCTACCCGGAGCGCGTGGACGCTACCGTGCGCTCGATTCGCGCGATGTTGACGCAGGTGGCCCGCCACGGCGAGGATTGGCTTGCCGCCGCGCAGCAGGCCGACCGCGACAGCATGCGTTTGGCCGGCACTCGCGTGGCGCTGGACTACGCCGCCGGCCCGAACCCGCGCAGCATCGATTTCCTCGGCTACGCCTACACGCGCACGCCCTCGGAGGTATCCGGCGCGTTGATGACGCGCTACGACGAGCGCACGCCGGCGGTGTGGAAACTGCCGCTGTACGACGACGTGCGGCCGAGCCTGGAGGCGAACGCGCCGGCCGGCGGCTATGTGGTGCCGGCCTCCTACGCCTCGCTGTTGGCCGCCAAGTTCGATACGCATGGCATTGCCTACAGCACGCTGACCGCGCCGCAACGCGCGTCGGTGGAGGAATACCGCGCCGAATCGGCCGAGTTCGGACAAGGCTCCGTGGAAGGCCGGCAACGCCTGAGCGTGCGCGGCCAGTGGCGGCCGGCCGAAGCCGAGATCGACGCCGGCAGCCTGTTCGTGCCGATCGCGCAGGCCAAGGCCCGGCTGGTGATGGCCTTGCTGGAGCCGCAGGCGCCGGATTCCTATCTGGCCTGGGGCCTGTTCAACAACCACTTCGAGCGCAAGGAATACATGGAGGATTACGTGGCCGAAGCGGTGGCGCGCGAGATGCTGCGCGATCCGGCGGTGAAGGCCGAGTTCGAGGCCAAGCTGGCGGCCGACCAATCCTTCGCCGAATCGTCCGGCAGGCGCCTGGAGTTCTTCGCGCGCCGGCATCCGTCCTGGGACGACCGCTACCGCCTGTATCCGGTGCTGCGCAGCGCGCGCGTGCTCAGTCGGTGAGGTCCGGCTTCACCGGCCAGGGCTCGGGTTTGAGCGTGGCGCGGTAGGCGTGCCAGGCCGAATACGCCAGCCAGGGCATGATCAGCACGAAGCCGAGATAGCCGGTCAGGAAGCCGGCGGCGGTCAGCGCCACGATGCAGGCCGCCCATACCGCCATCGCCGGCTTGTTGCGCAGCACCGCGTGCACGCTGGAAAGACAGGCGGTGACCATGTCGGCGTCGCGGTCCACGATCATCGGCAGCGCGAACGCGGCGCTGGCGAAGATCAGCGCGGCGAAACCGGTGCCGATGACGCTGCCGACCGCCAGGAACTCCAGCAGCACGGCGCGCTCGCCCTCCTCGACCGGGAAGAACGCGTACAGCATCATGCCCGAGCGCGACCACACGAACAGGATCACCAGCAGCATCAGCGCGTACACCGCGCCGTGGCCGAGCACGCGCAGCATATGCGCCGACGAACGCCGGAAGCTGACCGGCCGGCCGGCTTCCAGATCCTTGCTCACCGAATGCAGGCCGACCGCCAGCATCGGCGCGATGTAGATGAAGCCCGACAGCAGCGCCGCCAGCAGCGCGAAGCGGCCCAGCCACCAGGCCATCAGCGACACGCCCCAGCTGACCGCGAAGATGATGGCGCCGTAGGCCAGGGTCAGCCGCGGCGTGCGCATCACATCGCGCCAGCCGGCCGCCAGCCAGCCGAAGGCGGCGTTCCAGGGCAGCTCGTTGCTCTCGGCCACGAACGGCAGGCCGGCCTCCGGCGCCGGCTGCTCCGGTTCCGCGCTCATGGCGGCAGGATCTTCCAGAACACGCCGCGGCGCAGCTGCACCGGCTGCAGCGGACTGCGTTTGGCCGCCGGCAGGTTGCCGCGCAGCATCTGCCGGATGTCCTGCATCACCTTGCGCGATTCCATGAAGTACGAATGCGCCAGGATGCTTTCGTCCACGCCGGACACGTCGACGGTGTCGATGCCCGGCAGCAGCAGGATGCCGTCGCCGGAATCGCCGGCGCGCGGGCCGCCGTTGACCTGCTTGGAGGCCTTCAGCGCCAGGTCTTCCGAGGACGAATACAGGGTGACGCGCTGGCCGGCCTGGCGCAGGGCCGGCGCCAGCTGCTCGCGGAACACCTTGGCGTCGATGTCGGGTGCGGCCAGGATGATGCCGCGGAAGCGGCCGCGCAGGTCCGGGCGCTTGGCCACCAGGTTCTTCAGCGCCTGGGTCACGCCGCGGGTGCCCATGCTGTGGCCGATCACGTACAGGTTCCTGGCGCCGGAGCGGTCGGCCATATCGGCCAGGAAGTGTTCGATCAGCGGCACCGAGGCGGCGATGGCCTTTTCATCGCTGAAATAGCCCGACAGCGCGGCCTGCGAGGGCCAGCTGTAGAACACCGGCGCGCCGTCGAACTGCAGGTCGAAGGCCAGCTGCGCGGTGCGCCGGGCGGCGTCGGCGAAGCTGACGTTGTAGCCGTGCACGAACACGAAGGCGCTGCCGCCCTTGGTTTGCCGCACCAGATCGGCGAAGAACGGCTTGACCGGCAGGCGCGACACGTCCTGCAGCACCACATGCCGCGCCGGGTCTTCGCTGAATTCGAGCAGATACCATTTCGGCGATTCCAGCTCGCCGGCCACATGCGATTTCGGGATGCTGACCTCGGCCTTGCCGTAGGTGAGCGCCTTCGACACACCGGCGCCGAAGCGCTCGCCCGGCTCGGCGGCGGCGAACTCGGCCACCGGCGTGCGGTTGGTGGCGTAGAACACCTGCACGGTCACGTACTCGGCGCGCGGTACGGGCGGCGGCGGGGGTGGCGGCGGAGGCGGCGGCGCCATCGGTGGCGGCGGCGGGGGCGGCGGCGGCACATGCACGCAGCCGACCGAGAGCGAGACGAGCACCAACAGACACAGACGCAGTCGCATGCGATCACCTTGGCGGGAACGGGGGCCGGGCGCGTTCCCCCGCGCCCGATGTTCCGATGATAGCACCGCCGCGGCCCGGTTCAAGCCGGGCGCAGGCTCAGTGCGCCAGCGCGTAGTCGATGGCGGCGCACACGGCCGCCACCTGGGCCGCGTTGCATTGCGCCGGGGTGGCGCGCGGGCTGTCCGGGTAGACCTCGGTGGTGGTGGTGAAGCGCGCGTCGGTCATGCCGGCGCACAGGCCCAGGGCTTTGTAGTCGTACAGGATCACGCCGGGGGCGACCACGGGCGATCCGATGATCTCGCCCTTGTCGTCGCTCGGGGCGATATGGGTGACCTTCGCCACCGCGGCGTTGACCGCGGCCTGGAACGCCAGCTGCGGGTTCTTTTCGTCGCCGCACAGGTAGAAGCCGTCCGGGATGGTGCCGGGCACGAACGGCTTGCCGTCGCGCGCGGCCAGCGCCGGGCGGAATTCGGTCTCGTCCGAGTCGGTGGTTTCGTGCAGGTCGATGTGCAGCAGCACCCTGCCCTGCAGCGGCGCCACCAGCCGCATCAGCGCGGCCGATTCCTGCGCCGGGCTATCCGCCACGAACGAGCGGTTCGGGTCGATGGCGTCGGCGTTCCAGCGCTGGATGTGTTCATACGCCCAGGGGCTCACGCACGGCGCCACCAGCAGGTTCACGCGGCCGGCATAGGCCTCGGCGCTTTCCTCCAGGAACATCAGCGCGCCGTGCACGCCGCTGGTTTCGTAGCCGTGCACGCCGCCGGTCACCAGCGCCAGCGGCAGGCCGTCCTGCCAGGCACGGCTGCGCAATGCCACCAGGGGGAACGTGCCGTCGGGCGGGTAGGCCAGGCGACCGTACTCCTGCACCTCGACCCGACCGCGCAGCGCGTCCACGGCCGCCAGCACGTCCGCGGCGTAGTCGCGCCGCTTGCGCTGCAGCGCACGCCACGCCGACTTCTCGGGCTCGCCCCAGGGCTGGCCGGGAGTTCCGATCGGATGAGAGGCCATCGCTGATTGCATGTCCGCGCTGTTCCTTGGCGTGAGTCGAAGTCGCATCGCGGCATGGCGGTCGTCAGCGCCTGCGATACGCCGCGACGATCCAGGATCACTGCACCACCGCTCACCACCGCAATATCGGGCCGACACCACGGCCCGGAACGAGAGCCGGGGTCAGGGCACAGTGTACGTCCTTGCGCGGAAGCCGCACGCTGGCCCCGGTTCCTGGCTCCCGTTCCTGGACCGCGGTTCCTGGCCCAGGTCGCTCGCGGCCTGCTTGTTGCGCGACCCATCGACTATGCTTGCGCTGGATCGACATTTCCTTAGCTCAGGAGGGTTGTGCGATGCGAAAGTGGCACGCGTGGCTGGTGTCAGCGGCTGCAT
>CAZRXZ010000095.1:0-5458 GCA_964604095.1 uncultured Arenimonas sp.
GCGCGCTCGTGCTGCGGACGCCAGTTGTGCAGGTAATCGCAGATTTCCAGGAACAGCGCCTGCTCGGCCGAACCGATCGGCAGTTCGGCCAGCTCGTCGAGTTCGCGCTGGTGCTGCGTGGTGGCGGCGGCCTGCGGCGGCACCACAACGCGCTCGCTGTGCGCGGCGCGTTCGGCCACCGGCGGCGCGGCCGGCTTCGGCGCTTCGGGCCGGCGCGTCGGACGCGGCGCGGCCAGATGCGGCAGCACGCCGGCCTTGAGCATCGGCTCGTTGGCGTCTTCCAGCAGCGCCGACAAGGACGCGATCAGGGCCGACTCGTAGTTGCGGAACAGCATGAAGCGGATCTTGGTCGGCAACTGCACGCCGGCCAGCGCGCCGCGCAGGTACTCGGCCAGCTTGCGCTCGGACAGCGGCGAGGCGGCCTTCTCCGACGACGGCAGGCCGAGCAGGGCGCAGAAACGCTGGGCGGTGGCGTTGATCAGGTCGCTGGACGAACGCATCACGGCCTCGGTCACCAGTTCGGCGTTGACCACGTCGTCCATGTCGTCCAGGTCGACCAGGCTGAGGTCGGCGGCCGGCGCCTCGCCGGATTTCAGCTTGCGGCGGAAGGCCGCGAAACCGGTGTCCAGCGCGCGCGAATACTGATGTTCGATCGACTGCGAAACGGAACGGAACAGCCGCAGGTTCTCCAGGTTCGGCGAACCGATGCCGGACTGGTCCTGCTGGCAGATGTCGTACAGGAAGGTGTCGGTGGCCGAGACGGCGTTGGCCATGACCCGATCGAGACGGCTACGGCATGCCGCTTGGACCGATGCGTAAAGCGCATCATGGCCCGGGAAAGGAGCTGCAGCCGTCAAATTTCCCGATTCGTCGATCAAAGCCCACTCCTTGCACGTTGGCCTATTGTATCGAATCATAGCGCAGACGGCACAATTATAGTGTGACCAACCGCACAGCCCATAAGCCGGCGGCGGCGGATGCTAAACTGGCGGCATGACGACGCCGCCCCCCCTGATTTCCCGTATCTCGACCCCCAGCAAGCACCTGACCGAGCCGGGCCCGGACAGGAGCACCCTGCTGGCGCTGCTGGCCGAGGCGGTGCACGTACCCGACCATGGCCGGTTGCGGCCTTGGCGCTTCATCCTGATCGAGGGCGCGGCCCGGGAGCGCATCAATGCCGTGCTGTACCGGCAGGTGCGGGAGACCCTGCCGGAAGCCTCGCCCGCGCGCCTGGACAAGGAACGCACCCGCTTCAGCCACGCGCCCTGCATCGTGGCCGTAGTGCTCACGCCGGTGGCCGGCCATAAGGTCCCGGAAATCGAGCAGGTGCTGTCCGGCGGCGCGTTGTGCATGAACCTGCTGCACGCGGCGCACCAGGCCGGTTTCGGCGCGCAGTGGCTCACCGGCTTCGCCGCCTACGACCGCGCGGTGCTGGACGCCGTAGGCCTGGCCGAACACGAACGCCTGCTGGGCTACATCCACATCGGCACCCGCACCGAGACCCCACCCGAACGCGAACGCCCGGACCCGGCCACCCTGCTCGACGTCGCCGCGCCATGAGCCCGCTGTACCTGGTGGACTCCAGCATGTACGTGTTCCGGGCCTGGTTTTCCATGCCCAAGGAATTCTTCGACGTCGACCAGAACCCGACCAATGCCGTGCAGGGCTTCACCCGTTTCGTCTGCGAACTGGTCGAGCGCGAGAAGCCGGAGCGGATCGTGTTCGCCTTCGACGAATCCCTGGACAGCAACTTCCGCAACGAACTGTACCCGGCCTACAAGGCCAACCGCGACCCCGCGCCGGACGAGCTCAAGGTCCAGTTCGACTACTGCAAACGCCTGTGCCGCGCGCTCGGCTTCCAGGTGCTGGCCGACGGCTACTTCGAAGCCGACGACCTGATCGGCAGCGCCTTGACCCAGGCCCGCGGCGAAGGCCGCCCGAGCCTGATCCTGTCGGCCGACAAGGACCTGTCGCAGCTGTTGGGCGAACACGACGAGCAGTGGGACTACGCCAAGAACGTGCGCTGGCGGCTGCCGGGCGTCAAAGCCCGGCATGGCGTGCATGCGCATCAGTTGGCCGACTACCTGGGACTGACCGGCGACGCGGTGGACAACATTCCGGGCGTGCCCGGCATCGGCCCGAAGACCGCGGCCACCCTGCTCGGCCATTTCGGCAGTCTGGACGCCCTGCTCGCGCGCGTGGACGAACTGCCCTACCTGCGCCTGCGTTCGGCCGCCGTGCATGCGCAGAAACTGCGCGAACACCGCGATACCGCGCTGCTGAGCCGGCAACTGGCCACCATCCGCTGCGACGTGCCGCTGCCGGCCGAACGCGCCCTGGGCAGCCGCCACGCCAGCGACGGCCAAGGCCTGCAGGACCTGGCCGAACGCCTGCGCTTCGGGCCGCTCACCCGCCGGCGCCTGTTGTCCCTATAATCGGGGCATGAGCCGACACGCCGACGACGACACCCGCACCGTATACCAGGGCACCTACCTGCGCATGCGGGTGAAGGGCAATTGGGAATACGCCGAACGCACCAAGGGCGGCTCGGCGGTCATCATCATCGCGCGCACGCCGGAAGACCGGATGCTGTTCGTCGAACAGTTCCGCGTGCCGTTGGGCAAGCCCACCATCGAGATGCCGGCCGGCCTGGTCGGCGACCAGGATCCGGACGACAGCTTCGAGCTGGCCGCCCGTCGGGAACTGCTGGAGGAGACCGGCTGGCGCGCGGACAAGGTCGAGGTGCTGATGGTCGGCCCGAGCTCGGCCGGCATGAGCAACGAACTGATCGCCTTCGTGCGCGCCAGCGGCCTGAGCCGCGTGCACGCCGGCGGCGGCGACGAAACCGAAGACATCACCGTGCACGAAGTGCCGGTGGCGGAGGTGCCGCGCTGGCTGGCCGGCAAGATGGCCGACGGCTACGACATGGACCCGAAACTGTGGGCCGGCCTGTGGCTGCTCGACCGCAACCCGGACGGCTCACCCGCCCAATAAGGGCGAGACGATCGCGGCGACCATCGCCGACAGGGCCAAAATCTCAAGCACGAGACTGAAACGGAAGCCCAGGCGGATCGCCTGCGCGTGGTAGCCGACCATGCCCGGGCTGTGCAACGCGATCTGCAGGGCCTCCCACTCGGGACCCTCGCTCCGCAGCGACCGGTAGACCAAGGACGGACGGCCGAGCAGGTGCTGCTGCGCCACGCGCACCAGATACGGGTTGCCGCTCCGGCGCGCGGCATCGACCATGCGATACCAGTTGCGCAGGAACAGCGCCACGTCCAGCAGGACCAACACGGCGATGAGGTACAACCAGGCAGCCGGCATGCTCAGCTCCGGAAGGCGTCGGTGGCGGCCACCAGGGCCGCGGCGTTTTCGGGCTCGAACGCCGAATGCCCGGACTGCGGACTGATCACCAGCCGCGCCTCCGGCCAGGCCTCATGCAGATCCCAGGCGTTCTGCACCGGACAGACCACATCGTAGCGGCCGTGCACGATCACGCCGGGAATATGCCGGATGCGGTGGGCGTCGCGCAGCAACTGGTCGTCGACCTCGAAGAAGCCCTTGTTGACGAAGTAGTGGTTCTCGATGCGCGCGAAGCTGAGCGCGAAATGCGGGTCCTCGAAGGTGTCGATCGAGGCCGGCTCCGGCACCAGCGTGCTGGTGGCGCCCTCCCATACCGACCAGGTCTTGGCGGCGGCCAGACGCACCGCCTCGTCGTCGGCGGTCAGGCGTGCGTGGTAGGCGGCGATGAAATCGCCGCGCTCGGCTTCCGGAATGTGGTCGCGGTAAGGCTGCCAGGCCTCCGGGAACAGGCGGTGCGCGCCGGACTGGTAGAACCACTGCAGCTCCCAGCGGCGCAGCATGAAGATGCCGCGCAGCACCAGCTCGGCGACGCGCTCGGGATGGGTTTCGGCATAGGCCAGCGCCAAGGTGGAGCCCCAGCTGCCGCCGAACACCTGCCAGCGCGCGATGCCCAGATGCGCGCGCAGCGCCTCGATGTCGGCCACCAGGTGCCAGGTGGTGTTGTCGGTCAGGTCGGCGTGCGGCGTGGAACGCCCGGAGCCGCGCTGGTCGAACAGGATGATGCGGTAAGCCGCCGGATCGTGGAACTGGCGCATCTTGGCGTTGGTGCCGGCACCCGGGCCGCCGTGCAGGACCACCACCGGCTTGCCCTCGGGATTGCCCGATTCCTCGAAATACAGGGTGTGGCGGCCATCGACCGCCAACATGCCGGTGCGGTAGGGTTCGATATCGGGGTACAGCGTTCGCATGGTGGAGTCCTTCGGGCAAGACAGAGGCAGTTTAGCGCATCGCCCCTTGCGCTTGGGGAAAGTTGCGGTATGCTCAAGGCATGGATTCGCCCACGGCACAATCGGCCTTCGTGGGCGCCGGGATGATCAGCCCCCCGGCAGGACGACTACCCCCCAACGATTCCCGCATGCCGCGCGTTCTGTGCCTGGATTCGCACGGCCGCATCCTGGATTGGATGCATTGGCAGGACGCCGCCTGCCTGTACGCCCGCGATGCCGTGTCCTGGACCTTGGGCGACCCCTGCCTGACCATCCGCGGCGGCCGCAACCGGCTGACCGGCGAGCAGAGCCTGCTGCGGCTGCATCCGATCGTGGCGGCACGCGGCCAGGCGCATGCGCGCGGCTATCTGCCCTCGCCCGCACTCACCAACACCGCCTTGTTCGCGCGCGACAAACAGCTCTGCCTGTACTGCGGCAAGGAATGTTCGCGCCATGTGCTGACCCGCGACCACGTACACCCGGTCTCGCAGGGCGGCCGCGACGTCTGGGAGAACGTGGTCAGCGCCTGCTTCCGCTGCAATTCGAAGAAAGGCGGGCGGACGCCGCAACAGGCCGGCATGCCGCTGCTGGCCATTCCGTACCGGCCCAGCTGGGTCGAGCACCTGATCCTGTCCAACCGCAACATCCTGGCCGACCAAATGGCCTTCCTCAAGCAGCATCTGCCCAAGCATCCGCGCGGCGGCGCATTCGCCATTCAATGACTTAGGGCCATCGGACCAACGGCCGCCTTGCCCTGAACCCGCAAGTCAATGACAATATCGGCTTGCCTTTGAGCCCAATCCGATGGACCGCGAACGTTACCCGCTGCTTTCCCGCATCCCGACTCCCGATCTGCTGCGCCAGTTGCCCGAAAGCGAACTGCCGAACGTGGCCCAGGAACTGCGCGCCTACCTGATCGAAACGGTCAGCCAAGTCGGCGGCCACTTCGGTGCCGGCCTGGGCGTGGTCGAACTGACCGTGGCCCTGCACTACCTGTACGAGACGCCGGCCGACCGCCTGGTCTGGGACGTCGGCCACCAGTGCTACCCGCACAAGATCCTGACCGGCCGCGCGGAAACCATCCACACCGTGAAGAAGAAGGACGGCGTGGCGCCGTTCCCGCGCCGCGAGGAAAGCCCGTACGACACCTTCGGCGTCGGCCATTCCTC
>CAZRXZ010000096.1:0-5433 GCA_964604095.1 uncultured Arenimonas sp.
CGGCGCACGTCGGCTTCATGGTCGACCGCCTGACCGCGATGATGATGGTGGTGGTCACCTTCGTGTCGCTGCTGGTGCACGTGTACACCATCGGCTACATGCACGAGGATCCGGGCTACCAGCGCTTCTTCAGCTACATCTCGCTGTTCACCTTCTCGATGCTGATGCTGGTGATGAGCAACAACTTCCTGCAGCTGTTCTTCGGCTGGGAGGCGGTCGGCCTGGTCTCGTACCTGCTGATCGGCTTCTGGTACAAGCGTCCGACCGCCATCTTCGCCAACCTGAAGGCGTTCCTGGTCAACCGCGTCGGCGACTTCGGCTTCCTGCTCGGCATCTGCGGCGTGGTGTACTACACCGGCACCCTGGATTACGCCGAAGCGTTCGCGCGCGTGCAGGGCGTGACCCAGGCCGTGATCGAGCTGGTGCCGGCCTTCGGACTGTGGGGCATGCAGTTCGGCGCCTGGGAGGTGTCCGCGGTCACCTTCATCGCCATCTGCCTGTTCATCGGCGCCATGGGCAAATCGGCGCAGGTGCCGTTGCACGTCTGGCTGCCGGACTCGATGGAAGGCCCGACCCCGATCTCGGCGCTGATCCACGCCGCCACCATGGTCACCGCCGGCATCTTCATGGTCGCGCGCATGTCGCCGCTGTTCGAGCTGTCCGAGGCGGCGCTGAGCTTCGTGCTGGTGGTGGGCGCCACGACGGCGCTGTTCACCGGCCTGATCGGCATCGTGCAGAACGACATCAAGCGGGTGGTGGCGTACTCGACCCTGTCCCAGCTCGGCTACATGACGGTCGCGCTCGGCGTGTCCGCCTATTCGGGCGCGGTCTACCACCTGATGACGCACGCCTTCTTCAAGGCCCTGCTGTTCCTGGCGGCCGGCTCGGTCATCATCGGCATGCACCACGAGCAGGACATGCGCAAGATGGGCGGTCTGCGCAAATACATGCCGGTCACCTACTGGACCAGCCTGATCGGCACCCTGGCCCTGGTCGGCACGCCGTTCCTGTCCGGCTTCTACTCGAAGGACACCATCATCGAGGCGGCGCATTACGCCACGCACAGCGGCCACTGGATCAACACCTACGCCTACTGGGCGGTGCTGCTCGGCGTGTTCGTGACCAGCTTCTATTCGTTCCGCCTGCTGTACCTGACCTTCCACGGCAAGGAGCGCTTCGACACCCACGGCGCCGGGCACCATGCCGAGCCGCATGAAACGCACGGCAACGAAAGCCACGACGACCACGCGCACGGCCACCATGGCGGCCTGCCGCACGAGTCGCCGCTGGTGGTGACCGTGCCGCTGGTGCTGCTGGCGGTGCCGTCGATCTTCATCGGCTTCCTCACCGTCGGCCCGATGCTGTTCGGCGACTTCTTCACCGGCGCCATCGAGGTGCTGCCGCGCAACGACGTGATCCGCGTGCTGGGCGAGGAGTTCCATGGCCCGGTCGCGTTCGCGCTGCACGGCATGCAGATGCCGGCGTTCTGGCTGACCGTGGCCGGATTCGCCCTGGCGACCTACATCTACCTGTTCAACGTCAAGTTCGCCGAACGCGCCAGCCGCCTGTTCGCGCTGCCGATCCGCGTGCTGGAGAACAAGTACGGCTTCGACGACCTGTGGATCAAAGGCTTCGCCGGCGGCGGCGTCGCGCTCGGCAAACGCGCGTGGAAGTACATCGACGCCGGGCTGATCGACGGCGTGCTGGTGAACGGCACGGCCAACCTGGTCGGCCGCGTCTCGCGTGCCGTCCGCGGCATCCAGACCGGCCGCCTGACCACCTATGCGTTCGCGATGATCCTCGGCCTGATCGTGCTCCTGGCCGCGGTCTCCCGCCTGTTCGCCCAATAACGCTTCAAGGACACTCCGCATGGGCTTCCAACTGCCGCTTCTCAGTACCCTCGTCTGGCTGCCGATCCTCGGCGGTCTGCTCACCTTCCTGCTCGGCGACCGCCGCATCGGCAGCGCCAAGGTGCTGGCCTTCGGCGTGACCATCGCCACCTTCCTGCTCAGCCTGCAGCTGTACACCGGCCTGGACCAGGCGTCCCCGGCGATGCAGTTCGTCGAGCAGATGCCCTGGCTGCCCGGGTTCAACATCAACTACCACCTGGGCGTCGACGGCATCTCGGTGGCGCTGATCATCCTCACCACCTTCACCACCGTGCTGGTGCTGCTGGGTTCGTGGAGCTCGATCGAGAGCCGCGCGCACCAGTACTTCGCCGCCATGCTGGTGCTGGAGGGGCTGATGGTGGGCGTGTTCTGCGCGCTCGACGCCGTGCTGTTCTACATCTTCTTCGAAGGCATGCTGATCCCGATGTTCATCATCATCGGCATCTGGGGCGGCCCGCGCCGCATCTACGCCAGCGTGAAGTTCTTCCTGTACACCTTCCTCGGTTCGGTGTTCATGCTGATCGGCCTGGTCTACCTGTACCTGAAGTCGGGCAGCTTCGACCTGGCCACCTGGGCCAAGCTGCCGCTGAACGCCGGCGAGCAGATGTGGCTGTTCTTCGCCTTCCTGGCCGCGTTCGCGGTGAAGGTGCCGATGGTGCCGGTGCACACCTGGCTTCCGGACGCGCACGTCGAGGCGCCGACCGGCGGCTCGGTGATCCTGGCCGCGATCATGCTGAAGATCGGCGGTTACGGCTTCCTGCGCTTCAGCCTGCCGATCGTGCCCGACGCCTCGCAGGAGTGGGCCTGGCTGGTGATCGCGCTGTCGCTGATCGCCGTGGTCTACATCGGCCTGGTGGCGCTGGTGCAGGAGGACATGAAGAAGCTCGTGGCCTATTCCTCGATCGCGCACATGGGCTTCGTCACCCTGGCCACCTTCATCGTGCTGGCCATGGTGCGCGAGGACGGCAACCTGGAGGGCGCCCGTCTGGCGCTGCAGGGCGGCATGGTGCAGATGGTCTCGCACGGCTTCATCTCCGGCGCCATGTTCAGCTGCATCGGCGTGCTGTACGACCGCATGCACAGCCGCATGATCAAGGACTACGGCGGCGTGATCAACACCATGCCCTGGTTCGCCGGCTTCTTCGTGCTGTTCGCCATGGCCAATGCCGGCCTGCCGGGCACCAGCGGCTTCGTCGGCGAGTTCATGGTCATCGTGGCCGGCTTCCAGGCGCACCCGCTGATCGCCTTCTTCGCCGCCACCACCCTGATCCTCGGCGCGGCCTACACCCTGTGGATGGTGAAGCGCGTGATCTTCGGCGACATCGGCAACCGCCACGTCGCCGAACTGCAGGACATCAACGCCCGCGAAGCCTGGACCCTCGGCCTGTTCGCCGTCGGCGTGCTGGCGCTGGGCGTGTACCCGAAACCGCTGGTGGACCTGATGGACGCGCCGATCGCGGCCCTGGTCGAACACCTCGTGCAAACCAAGTTGTGAGGACCCGCACATGATCCCGATTTCGTTCTCCCCCGCGGACCTGCACACCATCCTGCCGGAGCTGTTCCTGTGCGGCGCGGCCTTCGCCCTGCTGATGGCCGACCTGTTCATCGACGCCAAGCGCCGCGCGCTGATCCATTTCCTGGCCATCGCGGTGCTGGCCGCGGCCGTGCTGCTGACCGTGCGCGACATGGCCACCGGCGCGGTGACCGCGTTCGGCGGCATGTTCGTGCGCGACGTCGCCGGCGACGTGATGAAGCTGGCGGTGTACGCCGTCACCGCCTTCGGTTTCGTGTACGCCAAGCCGTACCTGGCCGAGCGCGGCCTGTTCAAGGGCGAATACTACGTGCTCTGCCTGTTCTCGGTGCTGGGCATGGGCCTGATGATCTCCGCCGGCAACCTGACCGTGCTGTACCTCGGCCTGGAACTGCTGGCGCTCAGCTCCTACGGCCTGGTCGGCTTCGACCGCGACAATCCGACCGTGTCGGAGGCCGCGATGAAGTACTTCGTGCTCGGCTCGATGGCCTCCGGCCTGCTGCTGTACGGCATGTCGATGCTGTACGGCGCCACCGGCAGCCTGCAGTTCGACGCCATCCTGGCGGCCTCGTCGCAGACCGCCTCGCCGATGATGTTCAAGCTCGGCGTGGTGTTCGTGCTGGCCGGCATCGCCTTCAAGCTCGGCGCCGCGCCGTTCCACATGTGGCTGCCGGACGTCTACCAGGGCGCCTCCACCGCGGTCACCGCGTTCATCGCCTCGGCGCCGAAGATCGCCGTGTTCGCCATGGCCTACCGCCTGCTGGAGACCGCCGCCGGCGGCGCGGCGGCCGATTGGGTGCCGTTGGTGGCCGGCCTGTCGGCGGTGTCGCTGGTGCTCGGCAACCTGATGGCGCTGGTGCAGTCGAGCTTCAAGCGCCTGCTGGCGTACTCCACCATCTCGCACGTCGGCTTCCTGCTGCTGGGCCTGCTTACCGCCGACAACGCCGGTTACGCCGCCGCGATGTTCTACGCCATCAGCTACGCGGTCACCGCGGTCGCGGCCTTCGGTTCGCTGATCCTGCTCAGCCGCGCCGGTTTCGACGCCGACGCCATCGACGATTTCCGCGGCCTGTGGGCCAAGAGCCCGGGCTTCGCGTTCCTGATCCTGTTCGTGGTCGCGTCCTTGGCCGGCATCCCGCCGTTCCTGGGCTTCTTCGCCAAGCTGCAGGTGATCGTGTCGGCGCTGCAGGGCGGCTACCAGTCGTTGGCGATCCTGGCCGTGGTCTGCGCCGTGGTCGGCGCCTTCTACTACCTGAAGCTGATCCGCGCCATGTTCTTCGACAAGGGCGAGGGCGAGACCGTCGAGGTCAACGCCGACGGCCACCTGCGCGTCGCCTTCGCGGTCAATGCCGCGGCCTTGCTGGTGCTGGGCGTGTTCTCGAACGGCATCCTGTCCTGGTGCCTGCGGGCGTTTCCGGTCGCGTAAGGTAATGCTTGCGCGCCGGCGGGGAAGTCCGCTATAATAGCCATTCGCTGATGCGGGGTGGAGCAGTCTGGCAGCTCGTCGGGCTCATAACCCGAAGGTCGTAGGTTCAAATCCTGCCCCCGCTACCAGTTTGAAGCAAGTGGCTCCGGCCGGTTGCAAGGCTAGTCCGGAGTGCGGTACGGCTTCGGACGCCGGATCTAGGAAGTACCGGAAAAGGGCCGTCAGGCCCTTTTTTGTTAGCGTAAATCACCCGGCGCGAGGAGTCGGCACCATGGCAATGACCGGTAAAGCATTGGAACTCAAGGAATTGCTGGAGCCGACCGTGCAGAGTCTCGGCCTCGAGCTGCTCGGCATCGAGTTCTCGCCGGCGGCCGGCAACGCCTTGGTCCGCCTGTACATCGACGCCCCCGGCCGGCCGGTCGGCATCGAGGATTGCGAAGCGGTCAGCCGCGAGGTGTCGGCCAGCCTGGACGTCAACGACCCGATCGCCTCGCAGTACACCTTGGAGGTGTCGTCGCCGGGCATCGACCGTCCGCTGTTCACGCTGGCGCATTTCGCCGCGCAGATGGGCGAGCTGGTCAAGGTCA
>CAZRXZ010000097.1:0-5357 GCA_964604095.1 uncultured Arenimonas sp.
GCGCTGCGTCATGAACACGGCGATCATCAGCGCGGTGCGCACGGTCGGCACCGCAAAACCCGCCAAGGCCGCGTAACCGGCGGCGCCGGCGATGGCCGCCAAGGCCGAAGCCATGGGCAGCGGCAGTCGCAGGCCGAACGCCGGGAACAGCCGGTACAGCAAGCGCAGGCAAAATACCGCGAACAGCGCCACGATGCCGACATGGAACCCGGAAATCGCGATCAGATGGGTGATGCCGGTGCGGCGCAGCGTCTCCCAGTCCGCATCGGTGAGAAAGCGGGTATCGCCCAAGGCCAACGCGCGCACGAAGCGCGCATCGCGGCCCGGCAGCGCCGACGCGATGCGCTGCGACAGGCGTTCGCGGAGCGCGTCGACGCCGCCGGCATTGCCGAGCCGCTGCGCCTGACCGCGCACGTAACCCTGCGCCGCCCAACGTTTCTGCAGGGCGCGCATCTCGGCATCGAAGCCACCGGGGTTGCGGACGCCGTTGGGCGTACGCAACAGCAGGTCGACGCGCCAGACCTCGCCGGCCGCCACGCGCTCCGATGTGCGGTACCAGGCCAGCCTGACGCGTTCGCCGCGCAGCTGCGCGAAATCGATGGACTCGATGATCTCGGCTTCGAACTGCCAGCTCTCCGGCTCGTGCCTCGGCAACTCCACGATGCGCACCGTGGCCTGGCCGCGGCTGCCGGAAGCCTCCAGCGGCATTCGGCGCGACAGCGCCTCGGCGGCGAACAGGCCGGCGTACGCCAATCCGCACAGGAAGGCGGCGGGAACGGCCAGACGCGGGAAGCGGAACAGCACAGCCGCGGCCGGCAACAGGAAAAATCCGAAGGGGATGTCCGGCAAGGCCGGCAACAGCTGTAAGCAGGCGATGCCGGTGGCGAAGCTGAACAAGACGGTCGGGCGACAGGGCGGTAACCTGTGCGCCCGCACGGTCACCCGGTGCGCTCCCGCAGGCGTCCTTGCGACAGTTCCAGCACGCGGTCGCAGCGCGAGGCCAGACGCGCATCGTGGGTGACGATGACCAAGGCCGACGATTGTTTGGCCTTCAGCGCCATCAGCAGGCCGAACACCGACTCGGCCGTGTTTTCGTCGAGATTGCCGGTCGGTTCGTCGGCCAACACGCAGGCCGGCCGGTTGACCAGGGCGCGCGCGACCGCGACGCGCTGGCGTTCGCCGCCGGACAGTTCGCCCGGCTTATGCCGCAAGCGATGGCCCAGGCCGACTTGCTCCAGCACGGCCTGCGCCGGTGCCGCCGCCTGCCGGCTGCCCTGCCCGGCGATCAGCAGCGGCATCATCACGTTCTCCAAGGCGCTGAATTCGGGCAACAGGTGATGGAACTGGTAGATGAAGCCGAGATGGCGGCTGCGCAGGCGGCCGAGCGCGGCCTCGGAATGCCGGTACAGATCGTCGCCGAGCAGTTGCACCTGCCCTTCGGTCGGACGGTCGAGGCCGGCCAGCAGATGCAGCAAGGTGCTTTTGCCCGAGCCCGAAGCGCCGATCACCGCCAGCGACTCGCCGGCACGCACCGCGATGTCGAGGCCGGCGAACACCGGCGTGACCAGATCGCCTTCGCGGTAGGTCTTGGCCAGGCCCTGGCCGGACAGGATCACCTCACTCATAGCGCAGCGCCTCCACCGGATTGGTGCGCGCGGCGCGCCAGGCCGGATAGACCGTGGCCAAGAGGCACATCAGGATGGCCACCGCGACCACCACCAGCACGTCGCCGGGATCGACCACGGTCGGCACGCCGCTGATGTAATAGACGTCGGCCGGCATCAGCTCGGTGCCGGTCATCCGCTCGACCGCGCGCACCAGGCCGCTCAGGTTCAGCGACAGCAGCACGCCGGCCACGGTGCCGAGCGCCACCCCCAGCAGGCCGATGACCAGGCCCTGCACCATGAACACCTGCATGATCTGGCGCGGCGCCATGCCCAAGGTGCGCAGGATGGCGATGTCGGCCTGCTTGTCCTGCACCAGCATGACCTGCGACGAGACCAGGTTGAACGCGGCGATGGCCACCACCAGCGACAGCAGGATGAACATCACGGTCTTTTCCATCTTCAACGCGCGGAAGAAGTTGGCGTGGTCGCGCGTCCAGTCGCGCACCTGGTACACGCCTTCCATGCGGTTGGCCAGATCGCGCGCCACGTCCCAGGCCTGCCAGATGTCGGAAAGCTTCAGGCGCACGCCGCTGACGTCGTCGCCCATGCGCAGCAGGGTCTGCGCGTCGCGCAGATGGATCAGCGCCAGGCCGTAGTCGTATTCCTGGGCGCCGACCGAAAACACGCCGGTGACGGTGAAGCGCTTGGCGCGCGGCACCGAACCGAACGGCGTGGCGACCGATTCCGAGACGAACACGTTGACCGAATCGCCGACGCGCACCTGCAGCGCCGCCGCCAATTCGCTGCCGAGCACGATATTGAACGCGCCCGGCGTCAGGCTGTCGATGCGCCCCTGCACCATGCGCTCGGGCAGCACCGAGACATTGCCCTCCAGTGCCGGCTCCACGCCGCGCAGCAGCGCGCCCTGGCGCCTGCCGGCCTGCAGCAGGGTTTCGGTTTCCACGTACGGGGCCGCGCCGACCACGCGTGCGTCTTCGCGCGACAGCGCCACGGCCCGGCGCCAATCCTGCAGGGAGCCGTCGGCGCCGGAAATGCTGGCATGCGCCACGGTGCCGAGGATGCGGCTGCGCAATTCCTCCTGGAAGCCGTTCATCACCGACACGGTGGTGATCAAGGCCACCACGCCGATGAAGATGCCGAGCACCGAGGCCAGCGAAATGAAGGAAATGAAGCCGTTTCGGCGCTTGGCGCGCAGATAGCGGAGACCGATGGCGGCGGAAAGAGGCTGGAACATGCGGTTTATAGTAGCGGGTTTGCGACGGTTGCAGGCAACGCGCCGCGCCGCGGCGTTGGCGTGGCGTTCATCGCCACGCGCGCCGCGCGCCGCAGCCCGGGCGGCAACGCGGCCGTATGCCAGACCAGACGCAGGCGCCGGCCGGAATCGGCCAACTGCGCCTGCAGGCGCAGCAGATGGCCGTAATCGCGCCACTGCACGCGCTCCAATCGCGTGCGGCCGCCTTCCGATTCAAACCAGTAGCCGCCGCGCGCGTCGCGGAGCACTGCCGCCGCCGGCCGGCGCCAGCAGGGTGCCGCAACAACCCCGGCGTATGCGATGGCGAGCGCGGCGATAGCTGCTTTGGCGGCCAGCGGCAATCCGCACCAAGCCACGGCGCCCAGGGTCGGCACCAGCAGAAGCAAGATTATGACGGCCTGAGGCCTGCCCGACGGGCAATCAAGCCGGAAGATCGGCGATGAGGGTGACGATGGCATCGAGCGTGGCGTCCTCCGGGCGTTCGCGCCCCATGAACCATCGCCACAGCTTATCGTCTTCGGTGTCGAGCAGACGTAGGAAAAGATTTCTTTCGGCCTCGTCGGCCATCGGCCAACGCTGATCCAGATAACGCAGCATCAGCTGGTCGAGTTCGCGCATGCCGCGCCGGCAGCGCCAGCGCAGACGCTTGATTTCCGGCGCCTCGCCTTCCGCCGCCATGCTCAGGCCAGCCAGGACGCCAACAGCACGCCCCAGAACGCCCACAAGGCCAGACCGCCGAACAGATAGGCCTTGAAGCGGTCCATCACCCGGTTATAGGTGCAATGGATGAAACTGTGCAGGTAGCGCAGAGCCACGAACGCCCAGGCCAAGCCGAGCAGCCAGGGGCCGCCGGCGCCGGTCTGGATGGCCAGCAGCACGCCGGCGTAGAACAGCACCGGCAATTCGAACAGGTTGCGGAAGTTGTCGGCGGCGCGGCTGTCTTCCACACCCGCCGCCATCTGCGCGCTGGTGGCGACCGACTGCGGATGGATGCGCCGGCGCTTCATTTCGCCGATGCGGGTCTGGTACAGGCGCAGCCAGACCAGCAAGGTCAACAGCACCATCGCGACCAGCGGCCAGACCAGCGGACCGGCCATGTCAGACGCCCTGGCGCTTCAGGATCAGCTTCTTGATCTCGCTGATGGCCTTGGCCGGGTTCAGGCCTTTCGGGCAGGTACGGGCGCAGTTCATGATGGTGTGGCAGCGGTACAGCTTGAACGGGTCTTCCAGCTCGTCCAGGCGGGTGCCGGTGTCCTCGTCGCGCGAATCGATGATCCAGCGGTAGGCCTGCAGCAGGATGGCCGGACCGAGGTAGCGGTCGCCGTTCCACCAGTAGCTGGGGCAGGACGTGCTGCAGCAGGCGCACAGGATGCACTCGTACAGGCCGTCGAGCTTGGCGCGGTCTTCCTTCGACTGCAGGCGCTCGCCGGAGGCCGGCGCGGCCGACTGCGTGCGCAGCCAAGGCTTGATGGAGGCGTACTGCGCGTAGAAGTGCGACAGGTCCGGCACCAGGTCCTTGATCACCGGCATGTGCGGCAGCGGATAGATCGGCACGTCCTTCTTGCCGCATTCGTCGATGGCCTTGGTGCAGGCCAGCGTGTTGCCGCCGTCGATGTTCATCGCGCAGGAGCCGCAGATGCCTTCGCGGCAGGAGCGGCGGAAGGTCAGCGTCGGGTCGATCTCGTTCTTGATCTTGATCAGCGCGTCCAGCACCATCGGGCCGCACTGGTCGAGGTCGACCTCGTAGGTGTCCACGCGCGGGTTGGCGCTGTCGTCGGGGTTCCAGCGGTAGATCTTGAAGGTGCGCAGGTTCTTTCCGCCCGCCTTGGCCGGGAAGTGCTTGCCTTGGGTGATCTTCGAGTTTGCCGGCAGTGTGAATTCAGCCATGGTTGCGTCTCACCTCAGTATTTGCGTTCTTTCGGCGGGATGTAGGCCACGTCCGAGCTCAGCGTGTTCAGATGCACCGGACGGTAGTCGATGGTGGTGTCGCCCTTGTCGTCGATCCAGGTCAGGGTGTGCTTCATCCAGTTGGCGTCGTCGCGGTCTTTGAAATCCTCGCGTGCGTGCGCGCCGCGCGATTCCTTGCGGTTCTCGGCCGACACCATGGTGACCACGGCCTGGCTCAGCAGGTTCTGCAGTTCCAGGGTTTCGATCAGATCGGAGTTCCAGACCAACGAGCGGTCGGAGACCTTGACGTCCTCGAAGCTGCGGAAGGCCTCGCGGATCTTGCTCACGCCCTGCTGCAGGGTCTCGCCGGTACGGAACACGGCGGCGTCGTTCTGCATGATGCGCTGCATGTTGTCGCGGATCTCGGCGGTCGGCGTGGAGCCGTTGGCGAAGCGCAGCTTGTCGAGGTTGGCCAGCGGCTTGTCGAGCACCGAGGCCGGCAGCGCCTTGTGCGGCTGGCCGGGCTTGATGGTCTCGGCGCAGCGGTTGGCCACGGCGCGGCCGAACACCACCAGGTCGAGCAGCGAGTT
>CAZRXZ010000098.1:0-5355 GCA_964604095.1 uncultured Arenimonas sp.
GAACACCTGCACGGCGATTGGCGGCTGGCGCACAGCTACGCGCTGACGCCGGATTTGAAAGCCGTCACTCAAGCATGGAAGGGCGATGGCGCGCAGCACGTGATCTCCAGCAAAGGCGCGCCGGAAGCGGTGATGGAACTCTGCCATCTGCCCGAACACGAACGCGCGGCTTGGTTGCAGGAAGTGGAAGCCCTGGCCGCGCGCGGCCTGCGCGTGCTGGGCGTGGCGCACGGCCGCCATGCCGGCGAGGGCTTGCCGGCTTCGCCGCATGATTTCGATTTCGTCTGGGACGGCCTGGTCGGGCTGAGCGATCCGCTGCGCGCCGGCGTGCCGGCGGCGGTGGCCGAATGCCGCTCGGCCGGCATCCGGGTGATCCTGATCACCGGCGACTATCCGCTGACCGCGCGGGTGATCGCGACCCAAGCCGGCCTGCCCGAGGGCGGGATGCTGACCGGCGCCGAACTGGACGCGCTCGACGACGACGCCCTGCGCGAACGCCTGCGCACGGTGAACGTCTGCGCCCGCATCGCGCCCGAGCAGAAGCTGCGCATCGTGCGCGCGCTGCAGGCCGCCGGCGAGGTGGTGGCGATGACCGGCGACGGCGTCAACGACGCGCCGGCGCTGCGCGCCGCGCATGTGGGCGTGGCCATGGGCGCACGCGGCACCGACGTGGCGCGCGAAGCCGCGGCGCTGGTGCTGACCGACGACGACTTCAGCTCGATCGTGCGCGGCATCCGCACCGGCCGCCGCATCTTCGCCAACCTGCGCAAGGCCATGGCCTACATCTTCGCCATCCACATCCCGATCGCCGGCGTGGCGTTGGGGCCGATGCTGCTCGGTCTGCCGCCGTTGTTGTTGCCGCTGCACATCGCCCTGCTGGAGCTGATCATCGATCCGGCCTGCGCGGTGGCGTTCGAGCGCGAACCGGCCGAAGCCGGTGTGATGGCGCAACCGCCGCGCGACACCCGGGCGCCGCTGTTCGGCGCCGCCGACATGCTCTCGGCCGCGCTGCAGGGCCTGTGCGTGCTGGCCGGGCTGGCCGGCGTGTACGCCTGGGCGCGCACCGGCGCCGAGCCGTTGGGCGATGCGCAAACGCGCGCCTTGGTGTTCATGGCGCTGGTGGCGTCGAACGCGGCGCTGATCCTGGCCAACCGCGCGCCGGCCGGCGGCTTTTGGGCCAGCCTGCGCGTGCCGAACCGGGCGGCGTTCGCCATCATCGTGCTGGCTTTGGCCCTGGCCTTGCTGACCGTACACTGGCCGTGGTTGCGCACGGCGATGGATTTCGCGCCGCTGGACGCGGCGCAGCACGGCGTGGCATTGGCCAGCGGACTGGCGGTACTGACGGCGGTGGGGGTGTTGCGCTGGCTGGGAAGCCGGACGCGGGCGGCTTAAGCCAGGCCGGACAGACGCCAGACGGCCTGCACCAAGGCCAAGGCCATCAGGCCGGCGATGGCGTCGTCGGCCATCACGCCGAAACCGCCGGTAAAGCGCCTGTCGGCCCAACCGACCGGGCCGCGCTTGACGATGTCGAACAGGCGGAACGCGGCGAAGGCCAGCGCAGCGGCCGTCAGCGTTTTCGGCAACAGCAGCAGCGCCAGCCACTGTCCGATGAATTCATCCCACACGATGTAGCCGGGATCCTTCACGCCGGTGCGTGCGATCAGCCACGCGCTGGCCAGCACGCCGAGGCCGAAACCGGCCACGATCACCGCCAGTTGCAGCGGCAGGGACAGCTCCGCCAGCAGCAGCCACC
Organism: uncultured Arenimonas sp.; assembly: GCA_964604095.1. Taxonomy (GTDB): domain Bacteria; phylum Pseudomonadota; class Gammaproteobacteria; order Xanthomonadales; family Xanthomonadaceae; genus Arenimonas. The sequence continues at coordinate 1,754 of CAZRXZ010000098.1, forward strand.
ACAGCAGCACTGCCGCCAGCGAGCCGACCGTGCCCGGCGCCTTCGGCGACAGGCCGCTGCCGAAGCCGAGCGCGAGCCAGGCGTACGGGTGTTTCAGCAGCTGCAGGTCAGTGAACGCCGGGCGCATCGAAATGCCGGTAGCCGGTCTGGGTCAGGTCCAGCAGCTCACCCTCGGGCGTCAAACAGCGCAGGCCGGGCTCGGCGCTGACCTGGCCGATGACCGAGGCGCTGACGCCGAGCTGGGCCATGGCCAGTTCGATGGCAAAAGCCTCCGACGCCGGCGCGGTGAAGCACAGCTCGTAGTCGTCGCCGCCGGCCAGCTGCAGGCGCCAGCGCGCCTGATCCGCGGGGAAGAAATCGAGCAGGCTGGACGACACCGGCAAACGGCCGAGATCGAGCTCGGCGCCGACGCCGCTGGCGGCAAGGATATGGCCGAGGTCCTGCGCCAGGCCGTCGCTGACGTCGATGGCGGCATGCGCCAATCCGCGCAGCGCCACGCCGGCCTGCACGCGCGGGGTCGGACGGTTCAGGCGATGGCGCAGCTTCATCGATTGCATCGCGCCGCCGAACTGCTGCAGGGCGGCGGCGGCGTCACCCAGGCTGCCGGTGACCCAGATATCGTCGCCCACGCGCGCACCACTGCGGCGCAGCGCCTGCCCGGCCGGCACCAGGCCGTGCACGGTGACGGTGATCGACAGCGGCCCGCGGGTGGTGTCGCCGCCGATCAGCGCGATGTCGTGTTCCTTGGCCAGTTCCAGCAGGCCGTCGGCGAAGCCGCGCAGCCAATCCCAATCCATCTCGGGTATGGTCAGCGCCAGGCTGAACCAGGCCGGCTCGGCGCCCATCGCGGCCAGATCGCTGAGATTGACCGCCAAGGCCTTGTAGCCGATGTCGGCGGCCGCGGTTTCGGCCGGAAAATGCACGCCGGCCACCAGGGTATCGGTGCTGACCGCCAACTGCATGCCTTCCGGCACCTCGAGCAGGGCGCAGTCGTCGCCGATGCCGAGCGCGACGTCGGGCCGGGCCGCGGACTCGCGCGCGCGCTCCCGAAGCCAGTCGATCCAGTCGAATTCGGCCATCAGCGGCGGGCGTTGAGCTCGGGCTGGCGCCAGATGCCCGCGGCTTGGTCGAGCACGCCGTTGACGTAGGTATGGCCGTGGTCGGAGCCGAAGCGCTTGGCGGTTTCGATGGCCTCGTTCAGGATCACGCGGTACGGCACGTCCAGCCGGTCGCGCAGCTCGTAGGCGGCGATGCGCAGCACCGCGCGCTCGATGCCGTCGACCTGCTCCATCGGGCGGTCCAGGCAACCGGCCAGGGCGGCGTCGAGCTCGGCATGGCCTTTGACCACGCCGCGCACCAGCTCCTCGAAATACGGCTGGTCGGCCACGTCCATGTCCTGCTCGTGCGCGAACTGCGCGATCAGCTGGTCCACCGGCGTGTGCGAGATCTGCCAGGCGTACACGGCCTGCAGGGCGCGGCGGCGGGAGCGCGAACGGGCGGCCGGGTCGATGCCGTCGGTACGGGTGGGTTTCATGGCGGTCCGGAATGCGGGGGGACGGCCATTTTACCGCAGAGCGGCGGCGGCGGCACGGATCAGCGCGGCAGGCGCTGGCGCATGATCGACACGGTCTGGCCGTGCAGTTCGCGGCGTTCCCGCACCGACCAGCCGAAGCGCCGGTAATACTCCTCGTGGAATTCGGTGAACAGATGCCACTCGGCATAGCCCAGCGCCGCCACGCCGTCGGCCGCGGCGGCCATCAACGCCGGGGCCGCGCCCCGGCGGCGGGCCTCGGGCCGGATGTAGAAGCTGGCCATCCACGGGCCGGGGATGTCGGCCAATTCCGGCGAATCCTCCGGCAGGGCGCTGATCGAACCGATCAGCGCGTCGTCCAGATAGGCCAGCCAGGTCGCCGGCAGGCCGTCGTGCGCCAGTTGCAGGTTGAATTCGGCCACGGCCGCGGCCTGGTCCCAGCCGGGAAAGATGGCCTTCCATTGCCGCACGTGCCAGTCGGCCAGGCACTCGGCCACGCCCGGCTGGCCGCGCCAGCGTTCGATGCGCAGGCTCACGGCTTGGCGGCGTCGCCGAGCAGCGGCAGTTGGCCCTCGGCCAAACCCGGCAGATCGCGCTCCAGGCGCGCGATCTCCTCGCGGAATTCCTCGACGTCCTGGAACTTGCGGTACACCGAGGCGAAACGCACGTAGGCGACCTGGTCGATCTTCTTCAGCTCGTCCATCACCAGGATGCCGAGCTGGCGCGAGGCGATTTCGCGGTCGGTGTGGCGCAGCAGGCGGTGCATGATGCCGTGCACGGCGGCGTCGATCTGCTCGCCGGTGACCGGCCGCTTCTGCACCGCGCGCTCGAAGCTGGTGCGCAGCTTGCGCTCCTCGAAGGCCTCGCGCCGGCCGTTGCTCTTCACCAGCGTCGGCATCTTGAGATCGGCCGACTCGTAGGTGTTGAAGCGCTCGCCGCACTGGCCGCACTCGCGCCGGCGGCGGATGGCCATGCCCTCTTCCACCACCCGGGTGTCGATCACGCGGGTGTCGTCATGCTGGCAGAACGGGCAGTGCATCGGGCCTTATTCGTAGACCGGGAAGCGGCGGCACTGTTCGGTGACCTTGGCGCGCACGCCGTCCAGCACCGCCTCGTTGGCGTGGTCGTCGAGCACGTCGCAGATCCAGCCGGCCAGCTCGGCGCATTCGGCCTCGCCGTAGCCGCGGGTGGTGACCGCCGGGGTGCCGATGCGCAGGCCGGAGGTGACGAACGGCGAACGCGGGTCGTTCGGCACCGAGTTCTTGTTGACCGTGATGTGCGCCTTGCCGAGCGCGGCCTCGGCGTCCTTGCCGGTCACTTCCCGGCCGATCAGGTCGATCAGCATCAGGTGGTTCTCGGTGCCGCCGGACACGATCTTGTAGCCGCGCGCGATGATGGCCTTGGCCATGGCCTGGGCGTTCTTCACCACCTGCTTCTGGTAGTCGGCGAACTCGGGCTCCAGCGCCTCCTTGAACGCCACCGCCTTGCCGGCGATCACGTGCATCAGCGGGCCGCCCTGGGTGCCGGGGAACACCAGCGACTGCAGCTTCTTCTCGATCTCTTCGTTGGCTTTGGCCAGGATGATGCCGCCGCGCGGGCCGCGCAGGGTCTTGTGGGTGGTCGAGGTGACGACATCGGCGTGCGGCACCGGATTCGGGTACACGCCGGCGGCGACCAGACCGGCGACGTGCGCCATGTCGACGAAGAAGTAGGCGCCGACCGACTTGGCGATCTCGGCCAGACGCGCCCAATCGACCACCTGCGAATAGGCCGAGAAGCCGCCGATCAGCATCTTCGGCTTGTGCTCCCGGGCCAGGCGCTCGACCTCGGCGTAATCGATCAGGCCGTTTTCGTCGACGCCGTACTGCACGGCGTTATAGATCTTGCCGGAGAAGTTCACCTTCGCGCCGTGGGTCAGGTGGCCGCCGTGCGCCAGGCTCATGCCCAGCACGGTGTCGCCCGGGTTCAGCAGCGCCATGTACACCGCGATGTTGGCCGAGGAGCCCGAGTGCGGCTGGACGTTGGCGTAATCGGCGCCGAACAGTTTCTTGGCGCGTTCGATGGCCAGCTG
>CAZRXZ010000099.1:0-5340 GCA_964604095.1 uncultured Arenimonas sp.
CTGCCGCGCAAGCAGGCGCTGCTGGCGCGCGAGCGCATGCGATAATGCGGGATGAACGAAGCACCTAAACGCGGCCATGTGTTCGCCGCCCTGATGGCGGTCTACCTGCTCTGGGGTTCCACCTATTACGCGATCAAGCTGGCCTTGCCGGGCTATCCGCCGTTCCTGCTGACCGGCACGCGCATGCTGATCGCCGGCGGCCTGATGCTGGCCTGGCTGGCCTGGCGCCGGCATCCGCTGCCCAAGCGCGCGCACTGGCCGTCGCTGCTGGTGCTGGCCACGGTGATGACGGTGCTGTCGAACGCCTTCGTCAACGTCGCCGAGCAGACCGTGTCCAGCGGCGTGGTCGCCATCGGCGTGGCGGCGATGCCGCTGTGGGCCGGATTGTTCGCGGCCCTGCGCGGCTACCACCCGAACCGCATCGAATGGAGCGGACTGCTGCTCGGCTTCCTGGGCGTGATCTGGCTCAATCTCGGCAGCGAACTTCGCGTCTCCACCGTCGGCCTGCTGTGCGTGCTGGCCGCGCCGATCGGCTGGGCCTGGGGCTCGATGTGGAGCAAAGGCCGCGACCTGCCGGATCCGGTCGCGCTGTCGGCCTGGCAGATGGCGCTCGGCGGCGTCATCTCCAGCCTGCTGGGCCTGGCCCTCGGCGAGCGCTTCACGCACGCGCCCGGGCTCGAGGCCACGGCCGCCATGCTGTATCTGGCGGTGTTCGGCTCGGTCATCGCCTATTCGGCCTTCGTCTGGCTGGTGAAGCACGTGCGCCCGGCGCTGGCCACCAGCTACGCCTACGTCAATCCGCCGATCGCGCTGTTGCTCGGCGTGCTGCTGCTCGACGAGCCGATGAACTCGCACACGCTGGTGGCGATGGCGCTGATCCTGCTCAGCATCGGCATCGTCACCCTCGGCAAACGCCTGCACGGCGGCTGAGCCGCCGCATTCATTTGCTCTCGACGCGGATACCCGGCGCGCGATAGCCGCCGGTGCACTTGCCCGAGCGCACGCCGGCCAGGAAGGCGTCGATGCTGCCGGTGATCAGCGCGGTTTCGGCCGCCGTGCCGCCGCCGCCGAAATCGCGGTGGCTGCCGCCCTCGACGATGCCTTGCCATTTGCAGCCGGGCACCATGTTCCGGTACGGCTGCAGGCGTGATGTCCAATCCGCATCGATCTCGTCGTCCTCGGTGCCGGTCAGCGAATACACCGGCGCCTGGATGCCGCGCCAGGCGTTCGCCGGGAAGATATGGCCCACGCCCTGCGGCGACAGCGCGATGTAGGCATCGAACGCGATGCGGGTGTCGAGCCCGAGCCGGTTGTCGGCGCCGGCCAGAAGCAGGGTGGTGGCGGCGCCCATCGAATGCCCGACCAGTACGCTGAAATCGGAACGGCAGTGCGCTGTGCCCCAGTCGCGTGCGGCCTGTACGTCGGCGAAGCGGTCGCGGTAGGCGGCGGTGTCGGTCAGCAGTCCGTTCAGTCCGTCCTTGAACGCGCCTTTCAGGCGGGCTTTCGGCATGTGCGCGCGCAGGGCGGCGCGGCCGCTCAGGGCATGCCCCGGCACGATGGCCAGATAGCCGTTGCCACGCAGATGCGCGGCCAGATAGGCCAAACCGTCTTCCGAGCCGCCGGCACCGTGACTCAGTACCGCCACGCCGCGGCAGACGCCGGACGGCGTATAGACCTTGGCGGTGGTCATGCCGTCCGGACGCGGAATGCGGCGGATTTCCTGCGCCCAAGACGGCAGGGCGAGGCACAGCAGGGCAAGCAGGATCGGCGCGCGGGTCATCGGAGTCCTCGGAAGGCGTGGGGTGTCGCTTCCTAGATGCGCCAGACGCCGCGCGCGTCGCGGCCGTTCAGCCGCCGCGCAGGGCGGCGGTGACCGGCAGGCGGGCGGCGCGCACGGCCGGCGCCAGGCCGCCGAGGAACCCGATGCCCAAGGCCCAGGTCAGCCCTTGCAGCACCAGCCCGGGCGTGACCGAGAAGTTGAACGCGACCTGGGTGAAGCTGCCGCTGAGCGTGGATACCGAGTAGTCGTTGAACAGCAGGTAGGCGGTGACCGCGCCGAGCAGGCCGCCCAGCAGCGACAGCGCCATCGCCTCGGCCATCACCGAGGCCACCACGGGCGCGTTGCCGAAACCGAGCGCGCGCAGCGTGCCGATTTCCGCGGTGCGCGCCGAGACCGCCGAGTACATGGTGTTGAGCGCGCCGAACAGGGCGCCGAAGGCCATGATCACCGCCACGATGTTGGTCAGGAAGCCGATCTGGCGCGTCAGCCCGGAGGATTGCGCGCTGAAGAAATCCTGCTCGGTCTTGACCTCGACGTTGAGTTGCGGGTCCGACTCCAGCCGGCGCTTGAGCGCGGCGAAGGCGTCGCGGTAGGCCAGGCGCACCACCACCGAGGACGCGCCCGAGCGCCCGAACGCGCTCTGCACGGTCTCCAGGTCGGCCCAGAGTTCGGAGTCGTGCGCGTCGCCGGTTTCGAACACGCCCACCACATCCCAATACGAGCCGCGGAACTTCAGCTTGGAGCCGACCTGCAGTCCGTCGAACTGGGTGTAGGCGCCCTTGCCGACCATCAGTTCGCGCAGGCCCGGGGTGAAGCGGCGGCCGGCCAGCAGTTTCAGCTCCGGGCGCAGCGTGAAGCCGGCGGGCTCCACGCCGCGCAGCGAGACGTTGGCGCCCGAGCGTTCGCCCTTGCGCGGCACTTCGGTGATCACGATCAGTTCGGCCGACGCGCTCGGCAGTCCATCGGCGCCGCGCGCGATGGCCGGATCCTGCTTGATCTGGGTGACTGCGGCACGTGCCAGGAAGCTGGCCAGTTCGCCGTTGGCGCCGCCGCGCAGCACCATGGCGCGGTCCGGGTCGCCGGTCGCGGTCAGGGTCTTGTTCAGGCCGGTCGACATCGACAGCATCGCCACCAGCACGCCGACCACGCCGGCGATGCCGATCACGATCACCAGCGAGGCGCCCAGGCGCTGCGGGATGCTCTTCAGGTTCATCAGCACGATTTCGCGCACTTGCGTGACGGTGCTCATGTCAGCGTCCCGCCAATGCATCGACGATGCGGATGCGCATGGCATGCCAGGCCGGCGGCAGGCCGACCACGGTCGCCAGCGCCGCGGTGCTGGCCAAGGCGAACAGCCAGACCCGGCCGTCGGTGCGGATCGGGTATTCCGGCGGCAACGCGCCGGTCACGGCGCTGGCCAGCAGCAGGCCGGCCAAGGCGCCCAGGAAGCACAGCAGGAAGGATTCGGCCAGCACCAGCGCCAGCACCGTGCGGTCGGTGAAGCCCAGGCATTTCAGCACCGCCAGTTCGGGGATGCGTTCGCGCACGGCCTGGCTCATGGTGTAGCCGGTGAGGATCAGGATGGTGAAGAACACCGCGCCGGAAATCGCGTTGACGATGAAGCCGATGTCGCCCAACTGCTTCAGGAAGCCGAGCTGGAACTCCTGCTCGCTCTGGGTCTTGGTCTCGTCGGCGGAGTTCTCGAACTTGCCGTCGATGGCGGCGGCGATGCGGCCGGAGTCCATCGGGTTCTTGACCCGCACCACGAACACGCCGGCCAGACCGCGGGCCTGCGGCACGCGGGCCTCGTCGAACTGTCCGTAGTTCAGGTACATCAGGTTGGCGCGGTCGCTCCATTCGCGGTCGCGGCCGCTGAAGATGCCGACCACGCGCCATTGCCAGACGCGGCTGCCGTCCTTCTGGGTCCAGATGAAGGAGTTCAGCGGCACGATGTCGCCGACCTTCCAGCCGTATTTGTCGGCCAGGATCTTGCCGACGATGGCGCCGTCCTGGGTCGAGATGAAGGACCGCCATTGGTCTTCGGGCATGGTCCATTCGGGATAGGTGTCGCGCAGGCGCTGCGGATTGACCGCGAACTGCGGGAAGAAGTTCTTCGGGTCCTGGTACACGCCGCCGAAGAACTGCGAGTGCCCGACGTGTTCGACGCCCGGAATGGCCTCGATCTGCGGCATCAGGCGCATGGGCAGGGGCGTGGTGAAGCTGATCTTGGCCTGGGTGATCAGCCGGTTGGCGCCCAGGAAATCGGCGCCTCCGGCCAGTACCGAGTTCACCGCCTGCAGCAGGCCGATCAGCAGGAACGCCGCGGCCAGCGACAGCAGGGTGAACGCCGTGCGCGTCTTCTTGCGCAGCAGGGAGCCCCAGACCAGTGGCAGGTATTTGCCGAGCATGTCAGTGGCCCGAGCCGTCCACCAGGGTGCCCTTGTCCAGGTGCACCGTGCGGCGGGCGTACTCGGCCGCCTTCGGGTCGTGCGTCACCATCACGATGGTCTTGCCGAAGTCGCGGTTCAGGCGCTGCAGCAGGGTCAGCACCTCGTCGGCGGTCTTGCGGTCGAGGTCGCCGGTGGGTTCGTCGCAGATCAGGATGCGCGGGTCGGACACCAGCGCGCGCGCGATCGCCACGCGCTGCTGCTGGCCGCCGGACAGTTCGTTCGGCTTGTGTCCGGCGCGGTCGCCGATGCCGACCAGGTCGAGCGCGATGGCGGCGCGGCGCCGGCGTTCGCCGGCGTCCATGTCGGTCAGCAGCAGCGGCAGCTCCACGTTCTTCTGCGCGCTCAGCACCGGCATCAGGTTGTAGCTCTGGAAGATGAAGCCGACGGTTTCCGCGCGCCAGGCCGCCAGCGCGTTGCCGGACAGCTCGTCGATGCGGCGGCCCTCGACCTTCAGCTCGCCGCCGGTGGGCGAGTCGATGCCGCCGATCAGGTTCAGCAGGGTGGTCTTGCCGGAGCCGGACGGCCCCATCAGCGCCACGAAATCGCCTTCGGGGATGTCCAGGTCGATGCCGTGCAGCACTTCCAGCACCTGCTTGCCGCGCACGTAGGATTTGCGCAGCCGGCGGATCTCGATCAGCGGGAACAGGGCGTCGCCGGCACTCATTTCGCGGCGTCCGCCTTGCCGGCGACGGCATCGCCCTCGGCCAGGCCTTCCGGCGCCGCGACGATCACCGAATCGCCCTTGCCCAGGCCCTTCACCACGCGGCTGTCGTTGTCGTTGGCCTCGGCCACGGTGACCGGCACGCGCTTGGCCTTGCCGTCGACCACGGTGAACACGAAGGCCTTGTCGCCGTCCTTGCGCACCGCGGCGTTCGGAATCCAGAACCCGGTGAGCGTCTTGCCGGCTTCGGTCTTCTCCAGGAAGCTCACGCGCACGCCCATGTCGGGCACGATGCGCGGGTCCTTGCTGTCCAGCGCCACGCGCACCTTGACCGTGGCCTTGGAGCGGTCCGCGGTCGGCACGATGGCGATCACCGCGCCGGGGATGCGCCAGTCCGGATAGGCGTTGAGCATGGCCTGGATCGGCATGCCGGGCGTGACGCGGCCGAT
>CAZRXZ010000100.1:0-5254 GCA_964604095.1 uncultured Arenimonas sp.
GCCTGGATGCGCGACTGGATGCCCGACGGCCTGGTGGTCGGCAATCCGCTGACCCAAGACGGCGAGAACCAACCCGCGCGCGACAAGGCCGTGCGCTTCGCGCGCGCCCTGCGGCAACGCTACGGCAAGCCGGTCGGCCTCATGGACGAGCGCAACAGCTCGATCGAGGCCGCGCAGCGTTTCGCCGAAAGCCGCGCGCGCGGCGAAGCCCGGCGCCATCAGGCCGACCAGCTCGACGCCTGGGCCGCCGTCATCATCCTGGAACGCTGGTTCCAGCAACCGCATAACCGCACCGAACTGGACGCCATCGCATGAATCCGCGCCACCTGATCTCCCTCGCCGACCTCGACGCCGACGCCCTGCGCGGCCTGCTCGACCGCGCCGACGCCGTGCGGCCCGAAGCCATGGGCGGCACCGGCCTGCGCCACAGCCTGCGCGGCCGCACCGTATGCACCCTGTTTTTCGAGCCGTCCACCCGCACCCGCAGTTCCTTCCAGCTGGCCGCCACGCGCCTGGGCGCCGATGTGCTGGCGTTCGACGCCGCCACCTCCAGCGGCACGAAGGGCGAGACCGCGGTCGATACCCTGCGCAACCTGGAGGCCATGGGCGTCGATTGCTTCATCGTGCGCACCGCGGTCGACGGCGGCCTGCAGGAACTGGCCGCGGCGGCCAAGCCGGAAACGCGCCTGATCAACGCCGGCGACGGCCGCAGCAACCACCCGACGCAAGGCCTGCTCGATATGCTGACCATCCGCCAGCGCAAAGGCGGCGACTTCAGCCGGCTGCGCGTGGCGCTGTGCGGCGACATCCGGCACTCGCGGGTCGCCCGTTCCGATCTGCAGGCCCTGAAGACCCTGGGCTGCGCCGACATCCGCGTCTGCGGCCCGGATGCGCTGATGCCGGACGACGCGACGCTCGACGGCTGCCGCCGCGTCGCGCGCTTCGACGAGGCCGTGGCCGACGCCGACGTGGTGATGATGCTGCGTCTGCAGCGCGAACGCATGGAGCAGGGCTTGGTCGCCTCGCTCGAGGAGTACTTCGTCGACTACGGCCTGGATGCGCGCCGCCTGGCCTTGGCCAAGCCGGACGCGCTGGTCATGCACCCCGGGCCGATGAACCGCGGCGTGGAAATCGCCGATGCCGTCGCCGACGGCCCGCAGTCGGCCATCCTGGCGCAGGTCGCCAACGGCGTGGCGGTGCGCATGGCGGCGTTGCAGGCGGTGTTCGCCGAATGATCGCCTTCCGCAATTTCGCGCTGCGCCGCGGCGAGCGCCTGCTGTTGTCCGACATCGACCTGACCCTGCATTCCGGCACCCGCGTCGGCGTGGTCGGGCGCAACGGCTGCGGCAAATCCAGCCTGTTCGCGGCGGTGCTCGGTGAAGTCGAGCCCGACAAGGGCGACATCGACATGCCGACCCGCCTGCGCATCGCCAGCGTCGCGCAGGAAACGCCGTCGCTGCCGGATTCGGCCCTGGATTTCGTGCTCAGCGGCGATCAGGCCGTGTTCGACGTGATCCGCGCCGAAGCCGCGGCGATGGACGCCGAGGACTACGACGCGGTCGCCGACGCGCACCAGAAGCTCGACGAGCTCGGCGGCTACGACGCGCCGGCCCGCGCCGGCAAGCTGCTGCACGGCCTGGGCTTTTCGGCCGAAAGCCACCTGCGGCCGGTCTCGGATTTCTCCGGCGGCTGGCGCGTACGCCTGAACCTGGCGCGGGCGCTGATGAAGCCGTCCGACCTGCTGCTGCTCGACGAGCCGACCAACCACCTCGACCTGGACGCCGTGCTCTGGCTGGAACAGTGGCTGCTGCGCTATCCGGGCACCATCCTGCTGATCTCGCACGACCGCGAGTTCCTCGACGGCGTCTGCACCCACACCCTGCACCTGAACGACGGCCGCGCCAAGCTGTACACCGGCGACTACACCAGCTTCGAACGCCAGCGCGCCGAACACCTGCGCCTGCAGCAGATCAGCTTCGAGAAGGAGCAGGCCGAGCGCGAGCACCTGCAGAAGTTCATCGACCGCTTCAAGGCCAAGGCCAGCAAGGCCAAGCAGGCGCAGTCGCGCATGAAACGCCTGGCCAAGCTGGCCGGCACCGAGGCGGTGCGCGCCGAGCGCGCCATGCACATCCAGTTCGGCCAACCGGCCAAGCTGCCGCATTCGCTGATCCGCCTGAACGGCGCCGATTGCGGCTACGGCGCCGGCGCGCGCATCCTGGAGCAGGTCGGCTTCGGACTGGAGGCCGGCGACCGGGTGGGTCTGCTCGGCCCCAACGGCGCCGGCAAATCGACCTTGGTGAAAACGTTGGTCGGCGAATTGCCGTTGATCGACGGCGAGCGCGTGGCGCACCCGGACCTGCGCATCGGCTACTTCGCGCAGCACACGGTGGAAAGCCTGACCGAAGGCCAGAGCCCGATGTGGCATCTGAAGGAGATCGCGCCCGACGCCGGCGAGCAGGCGCTGCGCAACTTCCTCGGCCAGTGGTATTTCGTCGGCGACCGAGCGTTCGAATCGGTCGACGGCTTCTCCGGCGGCGAGCGCGCGCGCCTGGCGCTGGCGCTGATCGCCTACCGGCAGCCGAACGTGCTGCTGCTCGACGAGCCGACCAACCACCTCGACATCGACATGCGCGAGGCCCTGGCCGAGGCGCTCAGCGATTTCGACGGCGCCATCGTGCTGGTCTCGCACGACCGCCACCTGATCGGCCTGGTCAGCGAGACCTTCTGGCGCGTGGCCGACGGCCACGTAGAGCCGTTCAACGGCGACCTGGACGAATATGCGGCCTGGCTGAAGGCGCGCGGCACCAAGCTCGACCAGGCCGCCAGCAAGGCGCGCAGCGAAGCCAAGGCCGAAGCGGCCAAGCCCAAGGCCGCGCCGAAATCGCAGGCCGAGCTCGGCAAGCTGCAGAAGCAGGTCGAGAAGCTGGAGAAACGCATGGCCGAACTGGATTCGCAGCTGGCGCACATCCAGGAGGAAATGGCGCGGCCGGAGCTGTACCAGTCCGACGGCGGCGCCGTGCTGCTGCAGCTGGGCGAACAGCAGCGCAAGCTGGAGACCGAGCGCGCCGCCGCCGAGGCCGATTGGCTGGCGGCCTACGAGGCCCTTGAACAGGGCTGATCCGGTCCTATATTCCCGCTACCCGTTTTCGCCTGGAGCACCGAACCCATGCCCATCTACGATTTCGCCTGTTCCGCCTGCGGCCACCGTTTCGAACGCCTGCAGAAGCTGTCCGACGCCGATCCGAGCGCTTGCCCGGCCTGCGGCCAGGATGCCGTTTCCCGGCAAGTGACCGCGCCCGGCTTCCGTCTGGCCGGCGCCGGCTGGTACGAGACCGACTTCAAGAAAAGCGGCGACAAAAAGAAGAATCTGGCCGAAAGCGCCGGTCCGCCGCCGGCCTCAGGCGCGGCCTCGGACTGAAAAAAATCCCGGCCGAGGCCGGGATTTTTCTTGGCGGCGCGTGGCCGCTCAGCGCAGGCCGAAGCGGGCGCGGCAGCCGTTATCGACCCACAGGCCGCGGTTGTAATCGTAGCCCCAGTCGCGCCCTTCCTCGCAGCGCGCGTTCGACAGCCGCTCGATCAGGCGCGGCCGGCCGCGGTTGCGCTCCCAGGCGCAGGTGGTGTAGCGGCCGTTGTTGCTGGCGCAGGTGACGCTGTAGCCCCAGTTGCCGCCTTGGTTGTCGCCCCAGTCGCCGTCACGCATGCTGAATTCGGCCCGGCAACCGCGGCTGACCCACACCGACTGCGGATTCTGGCCCCAGGTGCTGTCGCGGGTGCAGCGGGCGTCGGACAGCTGACGCACCAGGTGCGCGGTGCCGCGGTAGGGCTTGCGGCATTCGCGGTAGCGGCTGCCGTCGCTTTCGCAGCGGAAGGTCTGGTTGCCCCATTGGCCGTTGCCCCAGCCGTTGCCGGAATCGATGAAGCGGCCGCGGCAGCCGTCATCGACCCACACCAGACCCTGGCGCGAGCCCCAGTTGCGGCCTTCGATGCAGCGGGTGTTGGAGATGTTCTCCTGCAGGCGCGCGCGGCCGCGGAACGGCGTGCGGCATTCGCGGTAGCGGCCGTCGTTGCTGGAGCAGATGATGCTGGTCGGCTTCCAGCCGCCGGAGGGCGGATTCCAGTTGCCGCCGCTGCCGCGCAGCGAGCTGGCGATGTCGGATTTGACCCGGCTGAAGGTCCAGCGCGAATACTTGATCTGGTCGAGGTAGAAGTCGAGCTGGTCGTCCGGCAGGTCGCGGCCGCCGGATTGGTCGCGGTATTCCCGCTCGATGACGCGGATCTGGTCGGAGACCGGCAAGGAGCCGATGTTCTCCGGCGCATAGGCGCGGGTGCTGGGCGGAATCCGGTTCTGGGCTACGCCGGACACCGACACGGCGGCCAACAGTACGGCGAATACGATACGCAACATGGCGACGCTCCTTGGCATGGGGTGCGAGGCCACTATACTGCCGTTTCGATGAACGGTACAGAAACCCGGTGCGGGCCGGATTCGGTCGCCGGCGGCCGTCCCTGAAGCCCGAATCGCGCGCATTTGAGGCAAAAAAGCGCGCAAAGCGCGGCGTGAGGCCTTAAAATACCCGGTTCGAGCCTTTCCCGAGCCCAAGCATCCCATGCGTAGCCATTTCTGCGGTCAACTCAGCGAATCCTTCATCGGCCAAACCGTCACCCTGTGCGGTTGGGCGGACGTGTCCCGAAACCTGGGCGGCGTCTGCTTCATCGACCTGCGCGACCACGAGGGCATCGTGCAGGTGGTGGCCGAGCCGGACAACCCGGCCTACGCCGCCGCGGCCGAAGTGGGCTACGAATACTGCCTGAAGGTCACCGGCACCGTGCGTGCCCGGCACAGCGTCAACAGCAAGATCGCCACCGGCGCGGTCGAGGTCGTGGCCGACTCGATCGAGATCCTGAACACCGCGGCGTCGCTGCCGTTCTACAGCCACGAGAATCCGGGCGAGGACATCCGCCTGCGCTACCGCTACCTCGACCTGCGCCGTCCGGAAATGCAGCGCACGATGCGCAAGCGCACCGCGCTGGTGCAGGCCCTGCGCCGCCGCCTGGACGCCGCCGGCTTCCAGGACATCGAAACCCCGATCCTGACCAAGGCCACGCCGGAAGGCGCGCGCGACTACCTGGTGCCCAGCCGCGTGCATCCGGGCGAGTTCTTCGCGCTGCCGCAGTCGCCGCAGCTGTTCAAGCAGCTGCTGATGATGGCCGGCATGGACCGCTACTACCAGATCGCGCGCTGCTTCCGCGACGA
>CAZRXZ010000101.1:0-5158 GCA_964604095.1 uncultured Arenimonas sp.
TGTGCTCGAGCACGCGCGGGCCGGCGATGCCGCCCTCCTTGGTGACGTGGCCGACCAGGAACACCGAGGTGCCGGTCTCCTTGGCGTAACGCACCAGGCGCGCCGCGCATTCGCGCACTTGGCTGACCGAACCCGGCGCGGCGGTGAGCTGCTCGCTCCACAGGGTCTGGATCGAGTCGGCGACCAGGATGCGCGGTTTGGCCTGCTGGCAATGCGCCAGGATCTTTTCGACCGAGGTTTCGGCCAGCGCCTGCAGATGGTCGAGCGCCAGCCCCAGCCGCTTGGCGCGGCCGGCCACCTGCCCCAGACTTTCCTCGCCGCTGATGTACAGCGCCTTCTGGGCGCCGGCCATGGCGGCCATGGCCTGCAGCAGCAGCGTGGATTTGCCGATGCCCGGATCGCCGCCGATCAGCACCACCGAACCCTCCACCAAGCCGCCGCCCAGTACGCGGTCGAGCTCGTTCAGGCCGGTGTGCAGGCGCGTCTGGTTCTCGTCGGAGACTTCCTTCAAGGCGGTGATGCGCGATTCGGCCGCACCGGCGTACCCGGTGCGCACCTGTTTGGCGCCGGCCGCGGCGCTCAGCACGATTTCCGACAGCGTGTTCCACTGCCCGCAATCGCCGCACTGCCCCTGCCATTGGCCGTAGGAGGCGCCGCATTCATTGCAGACGTAGGCGGATTTGGTCTTGCCGGATTTGGATTTGCTCAAGGCCATGTTTGTGCTCAGTGCGCGGCGGCGCGTTTGCCGAAGATCCGGCCGTACAGCGCGACCAGCGCCACCACGGCCAAGCCCAACAGGATGCCGAACAGGGCGTTCAACAGCGACGGCAGCAACCAGGCCAGCGCCGGCAGAGCCTGCCCGGCGGCCTCGATGGCGTGATGCAGCGGCGGCACGTTGTGGCTCAGGATGCCGCCGCCCACCAGGAACATGGCGGCGGTGCCGGCGACCGAAAGGAAGCGCATCAGCTTCGGCGCCAGCCACAGCAGGAAGCGGCCCGTGGCGCGCAGCGCCCCGGACGCGCGGGCATTCAGGTACAGGCCGGCGTCGTCGAGCTTGACGATGCCCGCCACCAGTCCGTACACGCCGACCGTCATCAGCACGGCGATCGCCGACAGCGCGCCGACCTGCACCGGCAACGCCTTGTCGGCCACGGCCCCGAGGGTGATCACGATGATCTCGGCCGACAGGATGAAATCGGTGCGGATGGCGCCTTTGATCTTGTCCTTCTCGAACTGCACCAGGTCCACGCTCGGGTCGCTGACCGCCGCGACCAAGGCCTGATGCCGGTCTTGCCCGCCATCCGGGCCGTGCAGGAAGCGGTGCACCAGCTTTTCGGCGCCCTCGAAGCACAGGAACGCGCCGCCGAGCAGCAACAGCGGCACGATCAGCCAGGGCACGAAGGCGCTGATCAGCAAGGCCGACGGCACCAACACCAGCTTGTTGACGAAGGAACCGCGGCATACCGCCCAGACCACCGGCAGTTCGCGATCGGCGTGGACGCCGCTGACCTGGTTGGCGTTCAGCGCCAGATCGTCGCCGAGCACGCCGGCGGTCTTCTTGGCGGCGACCTTGGTCATCACCGACACGTCGTCGAGCAGGGTGGCGATGTCGTCGATCAGGGCGAACAGGCTGGAGCCGGCCATGGCAATTCCGTGCGGGGGGCGATGCCGTTATTCTAGCCCAGCGCGAACAAAAAACCCGCCGAAGCGGGTTTGATGTGGTGCCGGAAACAGGAATCGAACCTGCGACCTACGCATTACGAATGCGCCGCTCTACCAACTGAGCTATTCCGGCGTGGGGCCAATTTTACGGGGTTTGCCGGTGCAAGGCAATGAAACTCAATCCACCAGCTTGACGCGCAGCTCCTTGGGCAGGGCGAACACCATGTCCTCGGGCTCGCCGTCCAGCTCGCGCACGCCGGCGGCGCCGAGCGCCTGCAGGTGCGCGATGACGCCCTGCACCAGCACTTCCGGGGCGGACGCGCCGGCGGTGACGCCGACCTGCGTGGCGCCGGCCAGCCATTCCGGGCGGATGTCCTGCGCGCCGTCGATCAGGTAGGCGCGGGCGCCGTTGAGCTCGGCCAGCTCGCGCAGGCGGTTGGAGTTGGAGCTGTTGACCGAACCGACCACGAACACCAGGTCGCACTGCGCGGCCAGTTCGCGCACGGCATCCTGGCGGTTCTGGGTCGCGTAGCAGATGTCGTCGTGGCGCGGCCCTTCGATGTTCGGGAAGCGCCGGCGCAGCACCGCGATGACGTCGCGGGTTTCGTCCACCGACAGCGTGGTCTGGGTGGTGAAGGCGAAATGGTCGGGCTGGCTGACCTGCAGCGCTTCGGCGTCGGCCACGTTCTCGACCAGATAGATGTTGCCTTGCGCGCCCTGGCTCGACCACTGGCCCATGGTGCCCTCCACTTCCGGATGGCCGGCGTGGCCGATCAGCACCACGTCACGGCCGGCGCGGCAATGGCGGGTGACCTCGATATGCACCTTGGTCACCAGCGGACAGGTGGCGTCGAACACCTTCAGGCCGCGGGCCTCGGCTTCGCGGCGCACCGCCTGCGACACGCCGTGCGCGCTGAAGATGACCGTGGCGCCGGCCGGCACTTCGTCCAGCTCCTCGACGAACACCGCGCCGCGCGAGCGCAGGTCGTCGACCACGAAGCGGTTGTGCACCACCTCGTGGCGCACGTAGATCGGGGCGCCCAGGGTTTCCAGCGCGCGGTTGACGATCTCGATGGCGCGGTCGACGCCGGCGCAGAATCCGCGCGGATTGGCCAGGACGATGTTCATTCGGCAGGCTCCTTGCGTTGCGGCCAAAACCCGGTCAGCACCAGCAGCACCGCCGCCACCGAGATCGCGGCGTCGGCCAGGTTGAACACCGGCCAGTGGAAGTCGCGCCAGTACCAGTGCACGAAATCGACCACATAGCCGTAGCGCACGCGGTCGATCAGGTTGCCGAGCGCACCGCCGACGATCAGCGCCAAGGGCAGCGCCGTGCGCCAGTCGGCGCGCGCGGACTTGGCCAGCATGTGCACGCAGAAGCCGGAAATCAGCACCGCCAGGCCGCTGAACAGCCACTGCTGCCAGCCGCCGGCATCGGCCAGGAAGCTGAAGGCGGCGCCGGTGTTGTGCACCAGCGTCCAGTTCCAGAAGCCGGCCACCACCTCGACCGGCTCGCGGAAGCGCAGCGCCGACAGCGCCCACTGCTTGCTGAGCCAGTCGAATACGATGATCGCGGCCGACAGGCCGAGCCAAGGCAAGGCGTTGGGTTTGGCGGCCATCAGAAGTACCTCCGGGTTTCGCCGGCGCCGCGCACGTTGTCGATGCAGCGGTCGCACAGCTCGGGATCCTCGGCGTCCTTGCCCACGCTGTCGCGGTAATGCCAGCAACGCACGCACTTGCCGTGCCCGGAAACCTCGGCGCGCACCTTGAACGGCGTGCCCTCCACGGCCAGCGCATCGCCGCCGGCCTCGGCCAGCGGCCGGATGGACAGGCCGGAGGTGATGAACAGGAAACGGTACTCGTCGGCGATGCCGGGCGCGCCGGCCAGCGGCGCGTCGTCGGCGAAGACGGTGACTTCGGCCTGCAGCGAGGCGCCGATGCGGCCGTCGGCGCGCATCGGTTCCAGCACCTTGCTGACCGCGTCGCGCATCGCCAGGAGCTGCGCCATGGCCTCGCCGTCGGCGTCCAGATAGGCGCCTTCCGGCGGCAGCAGCGCATCGACGGCGGCGTTGTCGTCCAGGAACACGCTCTCGGCCTTGGCGCCGGGGATGTGTTGCCAGATCTCCTCGGCGGTGAAGCTGAGGATCGGCGCCAACGCGCGCACCAGCACCTGCACGATGGCGTACATGGCCGACTGCGCCGAGCGCCGTCCGAGGCTTCCGGTCGGCATGGTGTACAGGCGGTCCTTGGTCACGTCCAGGTACAGCGCGCCCATCTCGTTGGTGCAGAAGTTCTGCAGCGTCGCCACCACGCGCGCGAAATCGTAGTCGGCGTAAGCCTGGGTCACGCGCTCGTGCAGCTGGCGCGCCTTGGCCATGGCCCAGCGGTCAAGCAGCAGGCAGTCGCCGGCGGCCACGCGGTGCGCGGCCGGATCGAAGCCGTCCAGGTTGCCGAGCAGGAAGCGCGCGGTGTTGCGGATGCGGCGGTAGGAATCGGCGCTGCGCTTGAGGATGTCGTCGGACACCGACATCTCGTTGCGGTAGTCGGTGCTGGCGATCCACAGGCGCAGCACGTCGGCGCCGAGCGCGTCGATCACCTTCTGCGGCTCGACCACGTTGCCGATCGACTTCGACATCTTGCGGCCCTGGGCGTCGACGGTGAAGCCGTGCGTCAGCACCTGCCGGTACGGCGCCGTGCCGTCCATCGCCACGCCGGTCAGCAGCGAGCTCTGGAACCAGCCGCGGTGCTGGTCGGAGCCTTCCAGATAGAGGTCGGCCGGTTTGGCCAAACCGTCTTCCGGGCGCGCGGCCAACACGGCCTGGTGGGTCACGCCGGAATCGAACCAGACGTCGAGGATGTCGGTGATCTTGTCGTAGCGCGCGGCATCCGCGCCGAGCAGCGTTTCCGCCTCGAGCGCGAACCAGGCATCGACGCCGCCTTCGGCGACCAGATCGGCCGCCTTGCGCATCAGCGCCACCGAATCGGGATGCGGCTCGCCGCTGAGCTTGTCGACGAACAGCGCGATCGGCACGCCCCAGGTGCGCTGGCGCGAGATGCACCAGTCCGGGCGGCCGTCGATCATGCCCTTGATGCGCGCCTGGCCCCAATCCGGGATCCAGCGCACGCCGTCGATGGCCTTCAGCGCGTCGTCGCGCAGGCCGGCCTGCTGCATCGAGATGAACCACTGCGGCGTGGCGCGGAACGCCACCGGCGTCTTGTGCCGCCAGCAGTGCGGATAGCTGTGGCTCAGCTTGGCCGACGCCAGCAGCACGCCGCGTTCGCGCAGCAGCTCGACGATGGCGTCGTTGGCCTTCCAGATGTGCTGGCCGGCGAACAGTTCGGTGTTCGGCAGGTACACGCCCTTGCCGTCGACCGGATTGACCGTCTCGATGCCGTATTTCTGGCCGACCGCGAAGTCCTCCTGGCCGTGGCCGGGCGCGGTATGCACGGCGCCGGTGCCGGCGTCGGTGGTGACGTGCTCGCCGAGGATGACCGG
>CAZRXZ010000102.1:0-1351 GCA_964604095.1 uncultured Arenimonas sp.
CGCCTGAGCGATCCGGCGCGCAACCTGCTGAAGCAGGCCGGCTTCCAGTTCCGCAGCAGCGACAAGGACCAGCTGTTCTGCTACGGCGACGGCTGCGCCGTCGACCTGGTGCTGGTGCGCGACGACGACATCCCGCAGCTGATCGCCGAGAACGTCTGCGACCTCGGCATCGTGGGACGCAACGTGCTGCAGGAAAAGGCGCTGGAGCTGCGCGGCACGTCGCATGCCGGCCTGCAGGAGCTGATGCCGCTGGCGTTCGGCGGCTGCCGGCTGTCCTTGGCGGTGCCCAACGGCCTGGACTGGCGCGGCCCCTCCGACCTGGACGGCCGGCGCATCGCCACCAGCTATCCGGAGCTGCTCGGGGAATACCTTCAGGCGCGCGGCATCGATGCCGACATCGTGGCGCTGAAGGGCTCGGTGGAGATCGCGATCAAGCTCGGCAAGGCCGACGCCATCTGCGACCTGGTGTCCTCCGGCGCCACGTTGGTGGCCAACGGCCTGAAGGAGACCGAGATCCTGCTGCAAAGCGAAGCCGTGCTGGCCTGCCAGAACACGCCGTTCGGCGACGGCCGCGACGCGCTCTTGGCCGATTTCCTGGCGCGCATCGACGGCGTGATGAAGGTGCAGGCCAGCAAGTTGATTTTGTGCCAGACCGGCAAGCGCGAGTTGGACGCCGTGCTGCGCCTGCTGCCGGATGCGGCGGCGCCGGTGATCAGCCCGGTCTGGGGCGACGACGAGGCCCTGAACGTGCAGGCCCTGTGCACCAGCGCGGTGACCTGGCAGCGGCTAGAGGCGATGAAATCGGCCGGCGCCCGCGGCTTGATGGTGCTACCGGTGGAGAAACTGCTGGCATGAACCTCCTCGACTGGAACACGCTGGATCCGGCGCGGCAAGCCGCCGCGCTCGAACGCCCGAAACTGCTGCGCGACGCCAAGCTGCTGGCCGAGGTCGAACGCATCGTGCGGCGCGTGCGCAAGGACGGCGATGCCGCCTTGCTAGCCTACGCCAAACGCTTCGACGGCGTAGCGCCGGCCGCGCTGGCGGTGACCGAGGTCGAATTCCAAGCCGCCGAAAAGGCCGTGGCGCCGGACATCAAGCGTGCGCTGAAAGAGGCCATCGGCCGCATCCGGCGCTGGCACAAGGCCGGCATGGCCAGGGGCTTCTCGGTCGCCACCGCACCGGGGGTGAACTGCGGCCGCATCATCCGCCCGATCCGGCGCGTCGGTCTGTACGTGCCGGCCGGCAGCGCGCCGTTGCCGTCCACCGTGCTGATGCTGGGGGTGCCGGCCAAATTGGCCGGCTGCACCGACATCGTGCTGTGCTCGCCGGCGCAGGCCGACGGCGGCATCGA
>CAZRXZ010000102.1:1451-3272 GCA_964604095.1 uncultured Arenimonas sp.
GCTGGCCGACATCATCGCCGCCGTGCGGCGCCAGACCGCGCGCCTGCCGCGTGCGGCCATCCTGCGCAAATCCCTGCGGCACGCGCGCTTCATCCGCACCGCCTCGATCGCCGAGGCGCTGGCGCTGTCCAACCGCTATGCGCCGGAGCACCTGATCCTGGCCGTCCGCAAAGCCGAATCCCTGTTGCCGCAGGTGCAGGCCGCCGGCTCGGTGTTCCTCGGCCCGTGGGCCAGCGAGAGCCTGGGCGATTACTGCTCCGGCACCAACCACACGCTGCCGACCAACGGCGCCGCGCGCGCCTACAGCGGCGTCAGCGTGGCCAGCTTCCAGTTGCAGATCAGCACGCAGCGGGTCACCCGCGCCGGCCTGCGCGCCATCGGCCCGTGCGCCGAAACCCTGGCGCGCTGCGAACGGCTGGACGCGCACGCGCAGGCGGTTCGCCTGCGGCTGGATGCGGCATGAGCGCGCGCGGACTGATCCGGCCGGACCTGCGCGCCTTCGCCGGCTATCTGTCGGCGCGCACGCAGAACGGCGCGGCCGCGGTGATGCTGAACGCCAATGAAGCGGCGCTGCCGCAGGCGTTCGACGACCAGGACCTGCACCGCTATCCCGAGCCGCAGCCGCAGGCGCTGAAGGGCGCGCTGTGCCGTTACTACGGGGTCGAACAAACGCAGCTGCTGGTCAGCCGCGGCAGCGACGAGGCCATCGACCTGCTGGTGCGCGCGGTGTGCACGCCCGGCCGTGACCGCATCGGCCTGCAGTCGCCGACCTTCGGCATGTACGCCGTGTGCGCACGCCTGCATGCCTGCGAAACGGTGGATGTGCCGCTGATCGAAGACGGCGAGCGCTTCGTGCGCGACATCCCGGCCTTGATCGACGCCGTGCTCGCGCAGGACGTGCGCCTGCTATTCCTGTGCTCGCCGGCCAATCCGACCGGACAGGACCTGCCGAGCGCCGATTTGGCGCGCCTGCTCGCCGCGTTGCAGGACCGCTGCCTGGTGGTGGTGGACGAAGCCTACGGCGAATACAGCACACAGGCCTCGGCGGCGGCCCTGCTGCCGCGCTTCGCCAACCTGGCCGTGCTCAAGACGCTGTCGAAGGCGCACGCCCTGGCCGGCGCCCGCATCGGTGCGGTGATGGCCGCGCCCGATCTGATCGCGGTGCTGAAGGCCTGCCAAGCGCCCTACCCGATCAGCGCGCCGAGCGCGCGTGCCGCCCTGCGCGCGTTCACGCCCGAGGCACTGGCGCGCACGCGGGCGCAAGCGGCGCACTGCCTGAGCGAGCGCGCGGCCCTGGCCGGATTCCTGCGCGCCCTGCCGATGGTGCGCACGGTATTCGATTCGGACGCCAATTTCCTGCTGGCGCGCTTCACCGACGCCGAGGCGGTGAACGCCTTCCTGATCGAGCGCGGCATCGTGGTGCGCGGCATGGCGCACTATCCGGCCATCGCCGACTGCCTGCGCATCAGCATCGGCACCCCGGCCGACAACGCCGCCCTGCGCGCGGCCCTGACCGACTACGGAAACACCCGATATGCATAAGATCCTTTTCCTCGACCGCGACGGCACCCTGATCGTCGAACCGCCGGACCAGCAGATCGATTCGCTGGCCAAGTTCGCGCTGGTCGACGGCGTGATTCCGGCCCTGTTGCGCCTGAAGGACGCGGGCTACCGCTTCGTGATGGTGTCCAATCAGGATGGGCTCGGCACCGACTCGTTCCCCGAGGCCGATTTCCATCCGCCGCAGGACCTGCTGCTGCAGATCCTGTCTTCGCAGGGCATCGTGTTCGACGACATCCTGATCGACCGCAGTTTCCCGCA
>CAZRXZ010000102.1:3372-5150 GCA_964604095.1 uncultured Arenimonas sp.
GCGCCGGTGCGCATCGCCACCGGCATCGGCTTCTTCGACCACATGCTGGAGCAGCTGGCCAAGCACGGCGGTTTCGCGCTGCAGCTGGACTGCGCCGGCGACACGCACATCGACGAGCACCATACGGTCGAGGACTGCGCCATCGCCCTCGGCCAGGCCCTGAAGCGCGCGCTCGGCGACAAGGTCGGCATCGGCCGCTACGGCTTCGCGTTGCCGATGGACGAGGCCCGCGCCGAAGCCCTGCTCGACATCAGCAACCGCGGCCTGCTGAAATTCGAGGGCCGCTTCCCGCGCGAGGCGGTCGGCACGCTGCCGACCGAGCTGGTGCCGCACTTCTTCCAGTCACTGGCCGAAAGCGCCGGCTTCACCCTGCACCTGAAGGTGGCGGGCGACAACACCCACCACATGATCGAAGCCTGCTTCAAGGCCGTGGCGCGCACCTTCCGGCAGGCGTTCGCGCGCACCGGCGGCGGCCTGCCCAGCACCAAGGGCCTGCTGTGATGAAGGATGTGATCCTGCTCGATGCCGGCGGCAGCAATTACGCTTCGCTGATCGCGGCGTTCGAACGCCTGGGCGCGCGCTGCACGCCCAGCCGCGACCCCGAACGCATCCGCGCGGCCACGCACCTGGTGTTGCCGGGCGTCGGATCGGCCGGCGCGGCCATGCGCGCCGTCGCCGAGCAGAATCTGGCCGGACTGATCGCCGACAGCCCGCAGCCCCTGCTCGGCATCTGCCTGGGCATGCAGGTGCTGTTCGCGCATTCCGAGGAATCGGACGTGGACTGCCTCGGCCTGATTCCCGGCCGTGTGACACGCCTGCCGGAGGCACCCGGCATCCGCGTGCCGCATATGGGCTGGAACAGCATTCGCGCCGTCGACGAACACCCGTTGCTGGACGGCTTGGACGGTTGCGATTTCTATTTCGTGCACTCCTATGCCGCACCCTGCGGCGAGCACACGCGCGCGGTTGCCGAGCACGGCCTGCCGTTCAGCGCCGCCGTCGGCGCCGGCCGCATCCACGGCGTGCAGTTCCATCCCGAACGCTCCGGCCCGCAGGGCGCGCGCCTGCTCGCCAACTTCCTGGAACTGGCCGCATGAGCACGGTTATGATTCCCGCCATCGACATCCGCGACGGCCGCGTGGTGCGTCTGCAACAGGGCGATTACGCGCGCCAGACCACCTATGCCATGGATCCGTTGGCGCAGGCATCGGCCTACGCGCAAGCCGGCGCCGAGTGGTTGCATCTGGTCGATCTGGACGCCGCGCGCCTGGGCGGCTTCAGCCTGGCCACGCTGGTGGCCGACGTCAAACGCGACAGCGCGCTGAAGCTGCAGGCCGGTGGCGGCGTACGTTCCCGCGAACAGCTGACGGCGATGTTCGCCGCCGGCGTCGACCGCGCGGTGATCGGCACCCTGGCCTTGACCGACAAGCCCGCGGTGCGCGCCTGGTTGTCCGAATTCGGGCCCGAGCGGCTGACGCTGGCCTTCGACGTCAAACGCGATGCCGACGGCCGCTGGCGCTGCGCCAGCCACGGCTGGACCGAACTCTCGGCCGAGGGCTTGGACGACATCCTGGCCGAATACCGGGATGCCGGCCTGCGCCATGTGCTGTGCACCGACATCGCGCGCGACGGCCTGCTCGGCGGCTACAACCTGGAGCTGTACGCGCATCTGCGCGCGCGCTGGCCGGCGCTGCAGGTGCAAGCCTCGGGCGGCGTCGCGGGCCTGGACGACATCCGTGCGGTGAAGGCGCTCGGCCTGCCCGGCGCCATCCTCGGCC
>CAZRXZ010000103.1:0-5145 GCA_964604095.1 uncultured Arenimonas sp.
CAGAATCTCGAATGATGCCCGGCACCCTCTACATCGTCGCGGCGCCGTCCGGCGCCGGCAAATCCAGCATCGTCAACGCGGTGCTCAAGCGCCTGCCCGACGTGGCGCTGTCGATTTCCTACACCTCGCGCGCGCCGCGCCCGGGCGAGCGCCACGCCCAGCACTACCACTTCATCGGCAAGGACGAGTTCGAGCGCATGATCGCCGCCGGCGATTTCTTCGAGCATGCCCTGGTGCACGGCGATTACAAGGGCACCGCCCGGCAGTCGGTGCTGCCGCAGCTGGAAAAGGGCCTGGACGTGCTGCTGGAGATCGACTGGCAGGGCGCGCGCCAGGTGCGCGCGCAGATTCCCGAGGCCAAGAGCATCTTCATCCTGCCGCCCTCCAAGCAGGCATTGGAAGTGCGCATGCGCAACCGCGGGCAGGACAGCGAGGCGGTCATCGCCCAGCGCCTGGCGGCGGCGCGCGAGGAAATGAGCCACTACCACGAGTTCGATTACGTGGTGGTCAACGAGCATTTCGAGCTGGCGGTGCAGGAGGTGGCGGCCATCTTCATCGCCCAGCGCCTGGCCGTCGGCCAGCAGCGGCTCCGCCATAAGGCCTTGATTGAACAGCTGCTGACGGACTGAGACGGCCGCCATTTGGCTTCCCGGCGGCTTTCCGCTATAATGCCCAGTTCATCTAACGCATTGATTGCCGGGGGTTTCATCGCCGGCGAACGGAGACAGCATGGCCCGCATTACCGTTGAAGATTGCCTGGAAGTGGTCGATAACCGTTTCGAACTGGTGCTGATGGCCTCCAAGCGCGCCCGGCAACTGGCCAAGGGCGAGCCGAGCACCCTGGAAAACGCCCATCTGGAAGCCGAGAAGCCGACCGTGCTCGCCCTGCGCGAAATCGCCGACCGTTCGGTCAACGACGAGATGATCAACGCCGTCGAACGCGCCCAGCGCGAACGCCGCGAACGCGAGGCCCTGGAATGGGCGGCCGCGGAAGTGGTCGACGACGACCTGGCCAAAGCCGGCGACGAATGATCCGCCGTTGAGCCCACCGAAAAAACGCCGGCCCGCGCCGGCGTTTTTTTTCGCTCCGGCCCGGCCCGGCGCGCTTGTCCGGCCGCCCGGAGTTGCGTAGCATGGGAAGATGAATTCGCCGCTTTCGCCGCCGCTCGACCTGGACATGCCCTGTCCGGACCCCTGTCCGGAACAGGCGGCGGCGCTGTCGGCGAAGGCCGGCGCCTATCTGCCGCCCGAGGCCCTGGCCAAGATCCGCCGCGCCTATGAGCTGGGCGCGCTCGCGCACCAGGGCCAGACCCGCAAGTCCGGCGAGCCCTACATCACCCACCCGCTGGCGGTGGCCGAGATCCTGGCCGAGCAGCGCATGGACGGCGAGACCCTGTGCGCCGCCATCCTGCACGACGCGCTGGAGGACACCGCGCTGCCGCGCGCCTTCATCGCCGACACCTTCGGCGAGAGCGTGGCCGAAATGGTCGAGGGCGTCACCAAACTCGACAAGATCCAGTTCAGCAACCGCCAGGAAGCCGACGCCGAGAGCTTCCGCAAGATGATGCTGGCGATGTCGCGCGACATCCGGGTCATCCTGATCAAGCTCGCCGACCGCCTGCACAACATGCGTACGCTGGATTCGAAGAGCCCGGAATCGCGCCGCCGCATCGCGCGCGAGACGCTCGAGATCTACGCCCCCATCGCCCAGCGCCTGGGCATCAACGTGGTCAAGGCCGAACTGCAGAACCTGGGCTTCAAGGCCCTGTATCCGCTGCGCTACAAGGTCATCGCCAAGCAGCTGGCCAACCAGCCGGTGCTGCGGCGCGAGGCCATGGCCACCATCGAGGCGCGCCTGGCGCAGCGCATCGCGGCCGAGAACATCCCGTTCCGGCTGGTGTCGCGGGTCAAGGGCCCGTGGAGCGTGTACACCAAGATGCGCGACGAGCGCAAACGCTTCACCGAGGTGATGGACGTGTTCGGCTTCCGCATCGTGGTGGCCCGGGTCATGGAGTGCTACCAGGCGCTGGGCGCCGTGCATTCGATGATGAAGCCGCTGGACGGCCGTTTCCGCGACTTCATCGCCATCCCCAAGGCCAACGGCTACCAGAGCCTGCACACCCTGCTGTTCAGCCCGCTCGGTTCGCCGGTGGAGGTGCAGATCCGTACCGAGGACATGGACGTGGTGGCCGAACGCGGCATCGCCGCGCACTGGGTCTACAAGAACCGCGGCTCGGTCGGCAACAACGCGCAGGCGCGCGCGCAGAACTGGGTCAACGGCCTGATCAACAGCGACGAGTTCGCGCTGCCCTCGGTCGAGTTCCTGGAGAACGTCAAGATCGACCTGTTCCCGGACGAGGTCTACGTGTTCACCCCGAAAGGCGAGATCCTGGCGCTGCCGAAGAACGCCACCCCGCTCGATTTCGCCTACGCCGTGCACACCGACGTCGGCAACCACACCGTGGCGGCGCGCGTCGACCGCAAGCTGATGCCGATCCGCAGCAAGCTGTTCAGCGGCCAGACCGTGGAGATCATCACCGCGCCCTCGGCCAACCCCAGTCCGCAGTGGCTGGAGTTCGTGGTCACCTCCAAGGCGCGCACCGCCATCCGCCACTTCCTCAAGCGCATCGAGCACGAGGACGCGGTCAATCTCGGCCACCGCATGCTCGACCGCGCGCTGGAGCTGCTGGAGACCTCGCTCGACAACGTGCCGGCCGACGTGCTGCAGCAGTTCCTGTCCGACAACCGCTATCCGCGCCTGGAGGTGCTGCTGGCCGACATCGCGCTCGGCAACCGCATGCCGGACCAGGTCGCGCGCGCGCTGCTGCCCAACCAGGCGCCGCTGCTGGGCAAGGAAGCCGCGCCCGTGCACCACGAGCAGATCCGCATCAACGGCAGCGAGCGCGGCGTGCTGACCTTCTCGACCTGCTGCTACCCGATTCCGGGCGACGAGATCATGGGCTACCTGACCGCCGGCAAGGGCGTGGTGGTGCACCGCCTGGATTGCCCGAACGTCGCCGACTACAGCAAGCGCCCGGAGCGTTGGGTGCCGATCGCCTGGGACCGCCGGGTCGAGGGCGACTTCCGGGTCGAGCTGCGCTTCGAGACCGAGAACAAGCCGGGCGCGCTGGCCAAGGTCGCCGCCGCCGTCGCCGAGTGCGACTCCAACATCGACTCGGTGAACTACAAGGAACGCGACGACCGCATCTCGGTCATGGTGTTCTGCATCGAGGTCAAGGACCGCAAGCATCTCGCCGAAATCATCCGCCGCACGCGCCGCCTGGGCGTGGTGTATGCGGTGGAACGCCAATAGACCACACAGGAACCCGCCATGTCCCGCACCATCATCCAGACCGACAAAGCCCCGGCCGCCATCGGCCCGTATTCGCAGGCCGTGCGCGTCGGCCAGACCGTCTATCTGTCCGGCCAGATTCCGCTGCTGCCGGACCTGGGCGTGTTGCTGGAAGGCGGCATCGAAGCCCAGACCCACCAGGTGTTCCGCAACCTGAGCGCGGTCTGCCAGGCCGCCGGCGGCTCGCTGTCCGACATCGTCCGGCTCGGCATCTTCCTGACCGACCTCGGCGATTTCGCCGCGGTCAACGCGGTCATGGCCGAATACATGCAGGCGCCGTATCCGGCGCGCTCCACCGTGCAGGTTTCGGCCCTGCCGCGCGGCGCGCAGGTCGAGATCGACGCGGTGCTGGTGCTGGGCTGACCGCCGGCGGTGAAGCCCGAGTTCGGCGAGTCGGCGCGTAAGCCGCCGGAGACCTTGCGCGGCGTCGGTCCGGCCATCGCCGCCAAGCTGCGCGAGCGCGGCATCGACAGCCTGCAGGACCTGTGGCTGCAGCTGCCGACCGGCTTCGAGGACCGCACCCGCATCCTGCGACTCGACGAGCTGCAGCTGGGCCAGAGCGCGCAGGTCGAGGTGCGCGTGGCCGCGGTCGAGCGCGGTTTCCGGTTCCGGCCGATGCTCAAGGTGCAGACCGAGGACGACTCCCTGCGCCGGCTGTCGCTGCGCTTCTTCCATTACTCCGGCAGCCAGGCCGCGCAGTTCCTGCCCGGGCGGCTGCTGCGCGCCTACGGCCAGGTCCGGCTCGGCGGCACCGGCTACGAGATGGTGCACCCGAGCTACCGCTTCATCGCCGAGGACCAGGCCGGCATCTGCCGCGACCGGCTCGATCCGGTCTATCCCCACATCGACGGCATCGGCGCCGCCACGCTCGGCAAGCTGGTACGCCAGGCGCTGCAGCTGCTGCCGCCGGAATCCGAGCTGGAATTGATTCCCGAGGCCTTGCTGGCCGATCTGGCGCTGCCGCGCTTCGGTGCGGCCTTGCAGGCCATCCACGCGCCGGCGCCGGACACCACGCTGGCGCAGCTGCAATCCGGCCGGCATCCGGCCATGCGCCGGCTGGCGCTGGAGGAACTGCTGGCGCACCATCTGAGCCTGCGCAAGAAGCGGTTGGCGCTGAAATCCAAGCCGGCGCGCCCGATCGACGCCCCGGATTCGGCGTTCGCGCCGTTCCTGGCGCGCCTGCCGTTCGCGCTTACCGGCGCGCAGCGGCGGGTGGTCGAGGACATCCGCGCCGATCTGCGCACCGGCCATCCGATGCTGCGTCTGGTGCAGGGCGACGTCGGCAGCGGCAAGACCGCGGTGGCCGCGTTGGCGGCCCTGGCGGTGATCGCCGGCGGCGGCCAGGCGGCGTTGATGGCGCCGACCGAACTGCTGGCCGAACAGCACGCGCGCACCTTCCGCGACTGGTTCGAGCCGCTCGGCATCGAGGTCGTGTTCCTGGCCGGCAAGCTCACCGCGGCCCAGCGCCGCGAGCCGCTCAAGCGCATCGCGGCCGGCGCGCCGATGGTGGTCGGCACGCATGCGCTGATGCAGGACACGGTGGCGTTCGGCAAGCTGGAGCTGGTGATGGTGGATGAACAGCACCGCTTCGGCGTCGGCCAGCGCCTGAGCCTGCGCGACAAAGGCGAGTCGGCCGGCAACTCGCCGCACCAGCTGATCCTGACCGCGACCCCGATTCCGCGTACCTTGGCGATGTCGGCCTATGCCGACCTGGACGTGTCGGTGATCGACGAGCTGCCGCCCGGGCGCACGCCGGTGCAGACCGTGGCGCTGGCCAACAGCCGGCGCGACGA
>CAZRXZ010000104.1:0-5145 GCA_964604095.1 uncultured Arenimonas sp.
CTGTTCGCCGGCAAGGCCCTGCAGCCGCTGGCCGAGCGCATGCGGCCGAAGTCGCTGGCGGACATGGTCGGCCAGGCGCGTCTGCTGTCGCCGGATTCGGCGCTGCGCCAGGCCATCGAGTCCGGACGCATCCACTCCATGGTGCTGTGGGGTCCGCCGGGCTGCGGTAAGACCACGCTGGCGCTACTGGTGGCGCAGTACGCCAAGGCCCGCTTCGTGTCCATCTCCGCCGTGCTCTCGGGCCTGCCGGAGGTGCGCAAGGTGCTGGCCGAGGCCGATCAGTGCTTCCAGCGCGGGGAGGCCACGGTGCTGTTCGTCGACGAGGTGCACCGTTTCAACAAGGTGCAGCAGGACGCGTTCCTGCCCTACATCGAGAAAGGCAGCATCGTGTTCATCGGCGCCACCACCGAGAACCCGAGCTTCGAACTGAACTCCGCGCTGCTGTCGCGCTGCCGGGTGCATGTGATGGAGGCGGTTTCGGCCGAAGACATCGAACACGCCCTGCAGGCGGCGCTGGCCGACGAACGCAAGGGCATCGGCGCCGGCGTGACGGTGTCCGCGCAGCAGCTCCGGCACATCGCGCAGGCCGCCGACGGCGACGTGCGCCGTGCGCTGACCTTGCTGGAAATCGCGGCCGAGGTCGCCGGTTCGGCCGACGGCGCGGTCAGCGACGCCGTGCTGCAGCAGGTGCTGGCCGACCGCACACGGCGTTTCGACAAGGGCGGCGACCAGTTCTACGACCAGATCTCGGCCCTGCACAAGTCGGTGCGCAACTCCAATCCGGACGCCGCGCTGTACTGGTTCACGCGCATGATCGACGGCGGTTGCGATCCCGGCTATGTGGCCCGGCGCCTCACCCGCATGGCGGTCGAGGACATCGGCCTGGCCGACCCGCGCGCGCTCGGCATCGCCCTGCAGGCCTGGGACGCCTTCGACCGCCTGGGTGCGCCCGAGGGCGAGCTGGCGCTGGCCGAGTGCGTGCTGTACCTGTCGGTGGCGGCCAAATCGAACGCCGCGTATGTGGCCTACAAGGCCGCCAAGGCCGACGTGCAGGACACCGGCAGCCTGGACGTGCCGCTGCATTTCCGCAACGCGCCGACCAAGCTGATGAAGTCGCTCGGTTACGGCAAGGACTATTCCTACGATCCCGACGTCGAGGGCGGCATCGATTACGCCCAGACCGGCTTTCCCGATGCCCTGGGCGAGAAGGTGTATTATCGGCCGGTGGAGCAGGGCGCCGAACTCAATATCGGCCAGAAGCTCGCGCACATCCGCGCGCTGCGCGAGCGGCATCGCAAACCCGCGCGCTGACCGTCACGACAATCCGGGAGGATACACCATGCGCATTTTCATCGCGGGGCTGCTGGGCGGCCTGGTCCTGTTCCTGTGGGGCGCGTTCGCGCACATGGCCTTGCCGCTGGGCGAGATGGGCATGCACGAAAGCCGCAACGAAGACGCCGTGCTGGCGGTGCTGAAGGACAACCTGCCGCAGGCCGGCGTCTATGTGCTGCCGGGCCTGAGCACGCAGCAGATGGCCGATCCGGCCAAGGTCGAGGCCTATCAGGCCAAGGCGCCGAAGGCGCCGTATGCGTTCGTGGTGTACCAGCCCGAAGGCCGGGACGGCACCCAGATGCAGCGCAACCTGCTGCATGAATACCTGAGCAACACCTTGGCGGCCTTGATCGCGGCGTTCGTGCTGGCGCTCGGCGCGTTTTCCAAGACCAAGCGGGTGCTGCTGGGCGTGGCTTTGGGTGCGTTCTCGTGGTTGACGGTGAGCGCACCGTACTGGAACTGGTACCGCTTCCCGCAGGATTTCAGCCTTGCCAACTTGGCCATGAGCCTGATCGGCTGGCTGTTGGCCGCCATGGCCATGGCCTGGTGGTTGGGACGCAGCGGCCGCTAGGCTTGCTGTGCCGGGGCCGGCGGGGCGATAATGGCGCTCCACCGGCTTTTTTCCTGGATTGCCCATGCTAGATCCCGTCCTGTTCCGCGGTCAATTGCACGAAATCGCGGCCAAGCTGCTGCAGACGCGCGGCTATGCGCTGGATACCGCCCGGTTCGAGGCCTTCGAGTCGGAACGCAAGCAGCTGCAGACGCGTACCCAGGAGCTTCAGAACCTGCGCAATACCCGTTCCAAGGCCATCGGCCAAGCCAAGGCCAAGGGCGAGGACGTGGCCGCGCTGATGGCCGAAGTCGCCGCCTACGGCGACGAGCTGAAGGCCTCCGAGCAGGCGCTGGACGCCTTGATGCAGGCGATGCACGACGCCATGGCGGTGATTCCGAACATTCCGCACGAATCGGTTCCGGCCGGCAGTGACGAGCACGGCAACGTCGAACTCAAACGCGTCGGCCAGCCGCCGGTGTTCGATTTCGAGGTCAAGGACCATGTCGCGCTCGGCGAGCGCAACGGCTGGCTGGACGCCGGCGCCGGCGCCAAGCTGTCCGGCTCGCGCTTCACCGTGCTGCGCGCCGAACTGGCGCAGCTGCACCGCGCCCTCGCGCAGTTCATGCTCGACACCCACACCCGCGAACACGGCTATGTGGAGCACAACACGCCGCTGATCGTGAACGCCGAAAGCATGACCGGCACCGGCCAGCTGCCGAAGTTCGAGGAAGACCTGTTCAGCACGCAGGTCGGCGAAAGCAAGCGCTATCTGATCCCGACCTCGGAAGTGACGCTGACCAACCTGGTGCGCGACGAAATCGTCGAGGACGCCGCGTTGCCGATGCTGATGACCGCGCATACCCTGTGCTTCCGCGCCGAGGCGGGCAGCTACGGCCGCGACACGCGCGGCATGATCCGCCAGCATCAGTTCGAGAAGGTCGAGCTGGTGGCCGTGGCGCGGCCGGCCGAAAGCTACGCCGTGCACGAGGCGATGACCCGGCATGCCGAGACCGTGCTGGAGAAGCTCGGCCTGGCCTACCGGCGCATGCTGCTGTGCACCGGAGACATGGGCTTCGGCGCCGCCAAGACCCACGACCTGGAAGTGTGGCTGCCCGGCCAGGACAGCTACCGCGAAATCAGCTCGATCTCCAACTGCGAAGCCTTCCAGGCCCGCCGCCTGCAGGCCCGCTGGCGCAATCCGGAAACCGGCAAGACCGAGCTGCTGCATACCCTGAACGGTTCGGGCGTGGCGGTCGGCCGCGCGCTGGTGGCGGTGATGGAGAACTACCAGAACGCGGACGGCAGCATCACGGTGCCCGAGGTCCTGCGCCCGTACATGCAGGGCCGGGAGCGCATCGGCTGAGCAAAAAAAACGCCAAGGCAAGCTTGGCGTCGGGAATGTGTCCTGAATTGAATTTGTTGAGCAATCAACAAAGAGAGAGTGTGCACAGTATGCAGCCCGCTCCCTGAACGGCGTGTGACGTTTCCGGGGCCAGCCTGAATGCGGCTTGAATGCCGCCGCGCATCGGTTCAGCGGATGGTCTTTTCGTGCCACTCGGCCTGGTCCTTGCGCCGGTCGTGCAGTTTGCGGCGGTCTTCGCCGCCCTCAATCCGCAGTTCGTGCCGGCGGTCATGCGCCTGGCGCCGTTGTCGCCGGCGCTCTTCGGTGATCGCGCGGTAATGGCACTGGCAGGTTCCGGAGCTGCAGTCCGGCAGCGGCAGGCTGGGGCATTCGAAGGCCTGCCGGCGCGTACCGTCATGGTGCTTGGCGTATTGGCAGGCGGTGCTCAGGTTGGGCGCGACGAATTCCCAGGCCAGCACCGCGCGTACGTCTTTGTAGCGCGCCGGATTGGAGACGCGTGCCGGCAGGTCGGCCAGCCCGGGGCCGGTGCTTGCCGCCGCCGGCTTGGGTTTCGCGGGCGAGCGGCTGCTGTACAGCAGATAGCCGGCCGCAGACAAGACCAACAGGAAGAACAGCGCGATCCACATATCCGTCTCCGCCTAGGATGTCTTCGGCGATTCTAGACCGCTTCCCGGCCGGAGTAAACCGCCGGCCATGCCGGCGCGGCGCACGGCCGGAATCTGGCGGAGAGAGTGGGATTCGAACCCACGGTAGGCTTGCACCTACGGCAGTTTTCAAGACTGCTGCCTTAAACCGCTCGGCCATCTCTCCAAGCGTCCATTTTAAACCGATTCGCCCGGGGGCGTATCAGGGGTCGAGCTTGAAGTCGACCGGAATGCTGAGTTCGCTCTCGACCGCCGTGCCGCCGGCGGTTTTCGGGCTGAAACGCCATTGCCGGACGGCATCGCGCGCGGCACGGTCGAGCGCGCGCGAGCCCGAGCTCTTTTCGATGTCGATCGCGTTCGCCGTGCCGTCGGCGCCGATGCGGACTTTCAGCAGCACGGTGCCGGAGCGTCCGTCACGCAGCGCTTCGGCCGGGTATTCCGGCGGCACGCGCTGCAGCACCGCGGCCTCGCGGTCGGCGCTGGCGGCCGCAGGTGCGGTTTCGGCAGGTGATGTCGCTTGTCCGTCCGCGCTCGCGCCCGGCGCTTCCGCGACGGCGGTTTCGGCCGGCAACGCTTCCGCGCGCGGGGCTTTCGGCCCGGGCATGCCGGTGATGCTGCCGGTTTGCGCGCTCGGGCCGGGCAGGGTGCCGCTGGCCACCGAAACCGGACCTTCCTCTTTCGCGAAATAGGCGTCGTACAGCACGCGGCTGCATTGCCACGGCACCGACACCAACAAGCCGGCGAGCAGGGCCTTCAGGAACAGACGGCGCGGGCTGCGGTCTTCCAGCCACAGCACCAGGCGCGGCCAATGGATATCGCGCAGACGGGCGATCAGGCGGCCGGATTCGGCCTTCAAGGTCTGTAGGTTCATCGGCCGGCAATTGGGAGGACAGCGCCCATTATAGGAAAATTCCTAGCGACTTAGCGGGAAAAGCCGGATTACCATGGGCGCAAGTCGGGCCTATGCTGGGCCTGACCTATCCAAGGGGGACTGTCATGATCACGGTATTCCTGCTCGACGACCACGCGTTGGTGCGTACCGGCTACAAACTCATCCTGCAACAGCATCTCGACATCCAGGTCGTCGGCGAGGCCGAAACCGGCGAAGAAGGCCTGCAGAAGATCCGCAGCCTGAAGCCGGATGTGGTCCTGTGCGACCTGCACATGCCCGGCCTGAGCGGCCTGGAAATCACCGATCGGCTGTCGCGCTCGGGCTCGCCGAGCAAGGTGGTGATCGTCTCGGTGCAACTGGA
>CAZRXZ010000105.1:0-5120 GCA_964604095.1 uncultured Arenimonas sp.
AGCACGCTCGGCGCGTTGCCCCACAGCGCGTTGGCGGTCTTGCGGCCGCGGCGCAGGTCGGACTCGTCGACCACGTCGTCGTGCAGCAGCGTGGAGGTGTGGATGAACTCGACGATGGCGGCCAGCACGGTGTGGCGGTCGCCGTCGTAGCCCAGGGCTTTGGCGGCCAGCACGGTCAGCATCGGGCGCAGGCGCTTGCCGCCGGCGGCGATGATGTGTTCGGAAATCTGGTTGATCAGCAGCACGTCCGAGCTCAAGCGGGCCCGGATCAGGGCGTCGACGGCGGCCATTTCGCCCTTGGCCAAGGCCTGGATGGATTCGATGCTCATGAAATCAAGTGCTTATGCGTTCCGTAAACCTCAATTATATGGCTTCCGATGCGCCAGTGCGTGCTTTTCCGACCCGCACCGAAAGGATTTGGGGCTAGGGCCCCTGGCCCGTTATACTTACGATGTCCCTACACCCATTTCGCAAAGGAATCCGCACATGGCTCGCGGCATCAACAAAGTCATCCTCGTCGGCACCGTCGGCAAAGACCCGGAAGTCCGCTATTCGCAGGCCGGCAGCGCCAACGTCACCCTGTCGCTGGCCACCAACGAAAGCTGGAAGGACAAGAACGGCGAGAAGCAGGAGCGCACCGAATGGCACCGCCTGAAGTTCTTCGGCAAGCTGGCCGAGATCGCCGGCGAATACGTCAAGAAGGGCCAGCAGCTGTACGTCGAAGGCGCGCTGCGCACCGATAAATACACCGACAAGCAGGGCATCGAGCGCTACACCACCGACATCATCGTCAACGAGATGCAGATGCTCGGCGGCCGCCCGTCGGGCGAGCGCGGCGGTGCGCCGGAGCGCTCCGGCGGCTGGTCGGACGACGGCTTCAGCACGCCGAAGTCGGGCAATGCCCGTCCCGCGCCGGCCAAGGCCGAAAGCTTCGCCGACAACGATCCGTTCGGCGACGACGTGCCGTTCTGATTCCGGCGCTTCGCCGAAAAAAAACCGCCCGGCCGGGCGGTTTTTTTTCGGGCGGCGTTCAGTACACGTCGCGCCGGTAATTGCCGTCGGCGGCCAGTCGCGCCAGCGCGTCTTCGCCCAGCGCATCGCGGAGCACGGCCTCGACCCCCGGCGCCATGCCGTTCAGGCTGCCGCAGACATACACGGCGGCGCCTTCGGCGATCCAGCCGCGCAGGCGCCCGGCTTCGGCCGCCAGCAGCGATTGCACGTATACGCGCTGCACCTGGTCGCGGGAAAACGCCAGGTCGACCCGTTCCAGGAAACCCTCGGCCTGCCAGGCACGGAGCTCCTCGCCGAAGTGGCAGTCGTGCGCCGCGCTGCGCTCGCCGAACAGCAGCCAGTTCCGGCGATGGCCCGCCAGTGCGCGGGCTTTGAGCAACGCGCGCAGACCGGCGATGCCGGTGCCGTTGCCGATCAGGATCAGCGGGCGCGCATCGGCCGGCGGATGGAAGCCGGGGTTGCGGCGGATGCGCAGGTCGATGTCGGTGCCGGGCGCGGCCTGCTGGCAAAGCAGTCCGGAGCCGGCGCCGAGACTGCCGTCGTCCTTGCATACCCGCCGCACCAGCAACTCCAGCTGGCCGTCCTGCGGCAGCGAAGCGATCGAGTATTCGCGCATGGCCGCCGACGGCAGGCGGATTTCCGCGATGTCACCGGCTTGCCAGTCGGTAGCGGCCTCGGTTCGCAACGCGATGCGGTAAACCGGCGCACCGGGGCTGCCCGGATTCAGCAATTGCCGCGCCTGCAGGCGCCAGGGCGTGAAGGCGGGACCGGACCAGTCGCCCCGCACGCGGTTTCCGGCCAGTTCAGACAGGTGCTGTTGCCAGGTCTGCAGTGCGGCCGGGTCGCCGTCATCGACCTCGACGGTGGCGAACAGGTGTTGCGCGCCGTGCGCCCGCAGCTGCGTTTCCACGTTGCGGGCGAAGCCGCAGAAATCCGGATAATGCCGGTCGCCCAAGGCCAGGATGCCGAAACGCAGGCTGGCTAAGGACACATCGGCATGCGCCAGACGCGGCAGGAAAGGGCGCGCGGCGTCCGGGGCTTCGCCCTCGCCGAAAGTGCTTGCCACCAATACCAAGCGGCGGGTTTTCGCCAGGGTTTCGGCATCCAGCGTCGCCAGCGGCCGCACCCGCACGCTGACGCCGGCGGCGCGCAATGCCGCGGCGGATTGCCAGGCCAGACGTTCCGCGGTGCCGGTTTGGCTGGCATAGGCAAGCAACACCGTGTCGCCGCCTCCGGGCGGATCGTGCGCCATGCCGCCGGCGGCGGCGTGCGCGGCGCGTTTCTTGCGGCGGCGATCCAGATAGAGCAGCCAGCCGGTGACGGTGAACACGGGCATCAGCAGGCTGGCCAGCATGAACAGGGTCAGGCCGGGCAGACCGAAGAAACTGCCGCTGTGCAGCGGCAGGATGCCGGCCATCAGCTGTTGTCCGAGCGGTTTATCGGCGTCGCGTAAATGCGCGATGACCGCCAGTGTTCCGGCGTCGAGTTCCAGCCGGTTATTGGCGCGCTCGTGTGGCGGGTCTTGGGCTTGGTAGCTGAATTCGACGGTTTGGCCGGGTTTTTCCGGCAGGCGCAGGGTGGCGCTGGAATAGGCCGGTACCGCCGCATGGAAGGCGCGGAAGGCAGCCGCCACATCGATTTGCGCCGCGGCGCGTTCCGGCGCGCCTTGTGTCGGTTCGTTCTGCGGGCCGCCGCGCGATGTCGGTGCGGGCGTGCCGGTCAGGGCATACAGGCCATCGCGGTACCAGCCGTAGGACCAATGCAGGCCGGTCAACGACATCACCAGATACGCCACCAGCACCCAGGCGCCCAGTACCGCATGCAGATGCCAGAGGAAACTGCGGCCGTTCAGCGACCAATCCAGGCGCAGCCAGCTACGCCAGTCCCGCCAGCGGCGCGGCCAGCGCAGGTACAGGCCGGACAGGCAGAAGAAGACCAGCGCCACGGTCGAGGCGCCGACGATCTGCTTGCCGACGTCGCCGGCAGCCAGCCAGCGGTGAATCTGCATGCTGGTGCGGAAAAAGCCTTCGCCGCGCGGCTTGTCCAGCAGACGGCCGTCGTAGGGATCGACATAGCGGGTTTCGCCGCGGCGCCGGCCGCCGGGCCCGGGCTTGGCGTTCGGCTCGGGCGCGAAACCGACCTTGGCCGGCTCGGACGGGTTCTTCGCCAGCGTCAGCGACTGCGCTTGCTTGAACGGCTGTGCGGCTTCGATGCGCGCCAGCAGCTCCTCCGGCGCCAATGGCGTACGGCCTTCGGCGCGCACGCTCAGCACGCCCGGGTTGAGTGCCTTCAGTATCGGTTGTTCGAACGAGAGCAGGGCGCCGGTGACGCCGACTGCCGCCAAGACCACGCCGGCGGTGATGCCGAAGAACCAGTGCAGTTGGAATATCGCGTTTTTGAACATCCGTCGGCGCCCATGATTTAAATGATAATAGTTATCATTATCAGTGGCGAAGATGTGCTTTGCAAGCCGGAATTGGCTGGATATTCGGGTTTCGCACAAAAAAACCGCCCCGAAGGGCGGTTTATCCGAGTGTGCGCCGGGTCAGTCCTTGGCGCGGGTCAGTCGGTTCAACAGCGGCGAGGCCGCCAGCAGCAGCACCCCGGCGATGACGCCGATCCACATCATGTCGCCGAACACGTCGGCGTATACGCCCAGGGCCTTGACCTTGTCGATGCTGCCGTCCGGGTTCGGCTCGATCGAGGCCCAGGTGCCCATGCGGCCGGCGATCATTTCGCCGAAGGCCGAGAACAGGAACCAGGCGCCCATCATCAGGCCGACCACGCGCGGCACCGACAGGGTGGTGACCGCCGACAGGCCGATCGGCGACAGCATCATTTCGCCGACCACCATCAGCGCGTAGGCCAGGATCATCCACCACAGGCTGACCAGGCCGTCGGCGCCCGGCACGCGGCTGGCGAACATCAAGGTGCCGAAGGCCAGGCCCAGGAACACCAGCGCCCAGCCGAACTTGGCCGGCAGGCTGGGGTTCAGGCCGTGCTTGTCGAGTTTCGGCCACAGCCAGGCGAATAGCGGGCTGAACGCGATCACGAAGATGGCGCCGAAGGACGTGGTCTGGCCGGCGGTCCATTCGACGCCGAAGGTGCTGCGGTCCATCACCCGCTCGGCGAAGGCCACCCAGGTGCCGTAGCTCTGCTCGTACAGGCCCCAGAACAGGGCGCTGATCACGATCAAGGCCATCAGCACCAGCATGCGGCCGCGTTCGGCGTTGCTGATGCCGGAGAACAGGAACTTGAAGAACCAGACGAACAGGCCCAGGCCCATCACCACCGCCACCACTTCGGTCATGGTCACTTCATGGCCGCCGGCGATGGCGCCGAGGAAGCCGAAATCGACCTTCATCTGCAGCACCTGCCAGACCGCCAGCACCGAGGCCACGCCGGCCAGGTAGATCCAGACTTCGCGGCTGATGCCGGCGATCCACGGCGCGCGCAGGGCGGCCGGATCCGGCGCCTCGGCTTGGCCGGCCAAGTGCTTCTGGCCGAAGATGAACTGCACCAGGCCCAGGGCCATCATCACCCCGGCCAGGCCGAAGCCGTAGCCCCAGCCGATCTTCTCGCCGATGTAGGCGACGATGATCGAGGACAGCGCGGCGCCGACGTTGATGCCCATGTAGAACAGGGTGAAGCCGGAGTCGCGGCGCGGGTCATCGTCGGCGTACAGGCGGCCGACGATGGTCGAGATGTTGGGTTTCAGGAAGCCGACGCCGACCGCGATCAGCGCCAGCGAGGCGTACATGACCTGGATGGCGAAACCGTCCTGCACCGCCTGGCCGGGAATGCCCTGTGCCGGCGTGCCGTTGTAGGCCATGCCGAGCTGGCCGAGCACCAGCAGCAGGCCGCCGAACACCACCGCCTTGCGCATGCCCAGCCAGCGGTCGGCCAGGGCGCCGCCGAGCAGGGGCAGGGCATAGGCCAGGCCGGCGTAGGTGCCGAGCAGCAGGTAGCCGTTGTCGTCGGTGAACAGGTGGTATTTGGTCAGGTACAGGAACAGCAGGGCTTTCATGCCGTAGAACGAGAAGCGTTCCCACATTTCGGTCATGAAGCAGACGAACAGGCCCTTGGGGTGGCCGAACAGCTGGTCCTGG
>CAZRXZ010000106.1:0-5035 GCA_964604095.1 uncultured Arenimonas sp.
CATCGCCTGCGGCGTGTTGGCGCGCGGATACAGGCGGCGGGTGACCTTGTTGACGCCGACGTCGGTCGACTGCGCCGACAGCATGACCGCGACCAGCAGCTCGAACACGCTGTCGTACAGCAGTTCGGTTTTC
Source organism: uncultured Arenimonas sp. (assembly GCA_964604095.1). Classification (GTDB taxonomy): domain Bacteria; phylum Pseudomonadota; class Gammaproteobacteria; order Xanthomonadales; family Xanthomonadaceae; genus Arenimonas. The sequence goes on from CAZRXZ010000106.1 coordinate 134, forward strand.
GGGTGCGGATTGAGTTCGCGCAGGCGGCGGAAGAACTCGATGCGGTCGGCGAGCTTCATCCCTCGGCTCCGCCGCGCGCGGCGATGGCCTTGGCTTTGGCCAAGGCGCGTGCGACCGGATCGGCCAGCGCGGCGGCGCGTTTCGCGGCCGATTCGGCCTCCAGCCGGCGCAGGCGCTGCTGCCGGCGCTGATGGCGCAGGCGCAGGACCTCGGCCTTGGCCAGGCGTTCCGGCGGCAACAGCGCCTTGGCGCGGGCGAGCGCGTCGTCGCTCATCGGCCTTGGAACACCGCCGGTTTGCGCTCCAGGAAGGCCGCGGTGCCGGCGCGCATGTCGTCGCTGGCGAACAGCAGGCCGAAGCTCTGGCTTTCGTAATCCAGGCCGGCGTCCAGCGGGGATTCGGCGCCGTAGCGCACGCAGTCGAGCACGCCGCGCAGGGCCAGCGGCGCCAGCCCGGCGATGTGCTCGGCCAGCTTCGCGGTTTCCGCGCGCAGGCTGTCGGCCGTGAACACCCGGGTCACCAGGTTCACCGCCATGGCGCGCGCGGCGTCGATCGGCTGCCCGCTCAGGCACAGGTCGAGCGCGACCGCCTTGCCGCACAGGCGCACCAGGCGTTGGCTGCCGCCGAAGCCCGGAATCAGGCCGAGGTTCACTTCCGGCTGGCCCATCTTGGCGTTGTCGCCGGCCACGCGGATGGCGCAGGCCATGGCCAGCTCCAGGCCGCCGCCGAGCGCGAAGCCGTTGATCATGGCGATGACCGGCTTGCCGCATTGCTCGATCGACAGCATCAGGTCCTGGCCGAGCTTGGAGAAATCGCGCGCCTCGATCGCGTTCAGCCCGCGCATTTCGGCGATGTCGGCACCGGCCACGAAGGCTTTCGGGCCGGCACCGGTGAGCACGATCACGCGCACCTGCGCGTCGGCGCGCAGGGCGTCGAACGCCGACTGCAGTTCGGTCAGGGTCGCGCGGTTCAGCGCGTTCAGTTTGTCGGGGCGGTTCACCGTAATCCAAGCCACGGCGCCGTTCAATTCAATCAACAAGTTAGCGTATTGCATGCGGGAACTCCCCAAAGACCGGAACTTATGCGCTTCCGCCGCGGTCCAACTCGCGTTGTCCGTGACTAGCCCTGAAGCGGACGAATAGGTATTCTATCAACGTGCGAAGGGCGGTCACGCCCTTTGGTCCATTTATCTCCTGGAGAATGTATGAAGTCGCATCTGCTGTCGGCCGTTCTGGCCTCTACCGTGATGGCCGCAGGCGCCGTCGCCCAAACGCAGCCGGCTCCGGCCGCCGCCAACGCGCAGGTCGACAAGGCCGCGCTCGCCTACGCCATGGGCTACAACTTCGGCCGCAACCTGGCCGACACCGCCCCGGGCCTGGACCCGATGGCGATCACCCGCGCCGTGCAGGACGGCTACGCCAAGAAGCAGCCGACCATCGCGCCGGACAAACTGCAGTCCACCATGCAGGCGTTCCAGAAGCAGCGTGAAGCCGAAGCCAAGGCCCAGTTCGAGCGCACCGCGCGCGAGAACAAGCAGAAGTCCGACCAGATCCTGGCCGACAACAAGACCAAGCCGGGCGTGGTCACCCTGCCGAGCGGCATCCAATACAAGGTCGTGGAAGCCGGCGCCGGCGCCAAGCCGAACGCCAACAGCACCGTCGACTTCAACTTCATCGGCGCCCTGGCCATCACCGGCACCGAATTCGCCAACACCTTCTCGAACGTGAAGCCGGTCAGCGGCAAGCTCAGCGAAACCGCGAACCTGCCGGGCATGCTGGAAGTGATGCAGCTGATGCCGGTCGGTGCCCGCTGGCAGGTCTTGCTGCCGCCGGAGAAGGCATTCGGCGCCGGCCCGGAGTCGCTGCGCGGCGGTCCGGGCCCGAACCACCCGATCTACCTGGACATCAAACTGATCTCCGTGAAGTGAACCACACGAAGCCCCGGTCCGCCGGGGCTTCGCATTCCAGCCATGAGCTCCCCTGTCCTCAGCCCCTGTGTGGGCATCTGCACCATCGACGAACACGGCCTGTGCCGCGGCTGTTACCGTAGCCTGCCGGAAATCGCCGCGTGGCTGTCGTATACGCCGGCGCAACGCGAGCATCTGATGGACAGCGTGTTGCCGGCGCGCGCGGCCGACGCCTGAGGCCATGCCCGCACACACCTTCGAACGCCTGCGCTCGGCCTTGATCGGCGAAGCCGAGGCACTGCGCATGCCGCCGCACAACCTGGCCGAAATCGAGGCCTTCCTGCCGATCGCGCATGCCGAGCTGGCGCCGGCGGCGGTGCTGTGCGGCCTGGTGCCGCGGCCCGGCGGTCTGCAGGTGCTGCTGACCAAGCGCGCCGAGCATCTGCGCCACCATGCCGGCCAGATCAGTTTTCCCGGCGGCCGCATGGAGGCCGGGGATGCCAGCCCGTTGCAGACCGCCCTGCGCGAGGCGCAGGAGGAAATCGGTCTGGCGCCGGAAACGGCGCGCCTGCTCGGCTATCTGGAGCCGATGGTCACCATCACCGGCTATCGGGTCTATCCGGTGGTCGCCGCGATCGATCCGGATTACCGGGCCGCGCCGGACGGGCATGAGGTGTCGGCCCTGTTCGAGGCGCCCCTCGGCCTGTTCCTGGATGCCGCCAACGAGCGTCCGTTCGAGATCGAATTCCACGGTGCGGTGCGCAGGCTCAGCGCCTTCGATTGGCAAAGCCACCGCATCTGGGGCGCCACCGCCAGCATGCTGGTCAATCTGCGCCGACGGCTGGCGGGCGCGGCGTGACGGCGCTGGTTTCCGCCGCGGACTTGGCCGCCTGCCGGCAGGATGCGGACGTGCGCATCCTGGACGCGCGTTTCGTTCTGGCCGATGCCGGTGCCGGACGCGCCGCCTACCGTGACGGTCACATTCCCGGCGCGCAGCATCTCGATCTCGATCGCGACCTGTCCGGGCCGAAGACCGATCCGCGCCTGGGCCGGCATCCCTTGCCTTCGGAAGCGCACTGGCAGGCGGTGTTGGAGCGCTCGGGCATCCGACCCGATGACCGGGTGGTGCTGTACGATGCCGCCGATGGCGCCATGGCGGCCGCCCGTGCCTGGTTCCTGTTCACGCTCTGCGGCCATGCGCGCGTCGCCGTGCTCGACGGCGGACTGGCCGCCTGGACGGCGCTTGGCCTGCCGCTGGAGCGGAACGAAACCGTGCCGGCGCGTTCCGCGTATCCGGTGCGCTACCGCGGCGCGCTGCTGGTTTCCGCCGAGGAATTGCGGCAGGACATGCGCGCGGATGCGCGCGCGGTGCTGCTCGACGCCCGCGCGCCGGAGCGCTTCCGCGGCGAGGTCGAGCCGCTCGACACCAAAGCCGGGCACATTCCCGGCGCCCTGAACCGGCCGTTTTCCGACAACCTGCAGGACGGCCGGTTCAAGCCGGCGGCATGCTTGCGGGCGGAATTCACCGCCTTGGCCGGCGGCCATGCCGAGATCCTGCTCAGCTGCGGCTCGGGCGTGACCGCCTGCCATAACGCCCTGGCCTTGAGTGAGGCCGGCATGGCCAACTGGCGTCTGTTCGCGCCGAGCTGGAGCGGCTGGATCGCCGATCCGGACAATCCGGTCGCCACCGGCGCGGCCGGCTGAACCGGCGCGGGCTTAGGCTGCGGCGGAGTCCCGGGTAGCCGGCCGCCACAAGGCGTTGACTTCGGCCAGCAGTTTCGCCGCCTGTTCGCGGCCGCCGCGCGATTCGATCAGGGCCACATGCCAGCGCGAAATGCAGGTGCGCAGGCGCGCCTCCGAATCGGCGGCCGCCAGTTCATCCAGGATGCCGCGCGCGAACAGGCCGAGATGGCTTTCGCTGCTGTGCCGGATGAGCGCTTCGATGCGTTGCCGGAGCACCGGGTCGAGCGGCGGCCAGTCCGGTTCGGCGGCCGATGCCGGGACGGGCGGTAGCTCGGCCGGCACCGCTTTCGGCGCCGCCGGCGCGTTGCCGGCGTCCGGCAACCGCGCGCGCTTGCCCGGATCTTCGCTCAGATAGCCCTGCCGGATCAGCAGGTACAGCAGTTCGGCCGAATCCGGGCGCTGCAGGCAGGCGCGGATCTCATCGCTGTTGCGCAGGCCGTCGGCCAGCAGCAGCGCGCGGCGCTGCAGCATCGACAGGCTGCGCTTCTCGGACTTCAGTTCATCGGTGGCCTTGGCGGTCTTGTACAGGATCACGGCGGCGGCATCGGCTGGGATGATGCGGCACAGCATGCCGCAGCCACTTTACCGCCGTGTGACAGCCGACGCGCTTACTTGCGCGCGAACAGGCCCTGCAGCACGCGCTGGGTCTCGTCCGAATACCAGCCGTGCACGAAGCGCTCCAGGTCGTCGGCGCCGAACGCATCCAGGGCCTGCGCGATGTCGGCGCGGGCGATGGCGCGGGTGACGCGCAACGGTCCCTGCGGCAACGCGGCGGTGGCCTGCAACCAGGCCAGGGCGGTCTCGCGCACCTGTTCCTGCGGCGCCAGCGCGTCCACCAGGCCGATGGCATGCGCCTGCGCCGATTCGATCATGGCGCCGGCGACCACCAGGCGTTCGGCGCGGTGCGCGCCGACGATGCGGCGCATCAGGTACTGGATGGCGTCCGGCACCGCCAGGCCGACCTGGGTTTCGTTCAAGCCGATGCGGAACGGGCCGTCGGCCATCACCCGGTAATCGCAGCACAGGGCCAGCACGCAGCCGCCGGCCGGGTTGTGGCCGCCGATGGCCGCGGCCACCGGTACCGGCGATTTGGCCAGGGCGCGCGCGGCGTCGAAGAAGCGCGACCAGCAGGCTTTCAGCTCCGCCGGCGAGCAGGCGAGCAGATAGGGCACATCCAGCCCGCCGGAGAACACCTTGGCGCCGCCGCTGAGCAGGATGCCGTCGGCGCCCTCGGCCGCGGCCGATTCGACCGCG
>CAZRXZ010000107.1:0-5030 GCA_964604095.1 uncultured Arenimonas sp.
CTTGACCGAGTTCAGCACCTGGTCGCCGGCGCTCAGGGTACCCGAGTACACGCGGAAGAAGGTCAGCTTGCCGACGAACGGGTCGGTCATGATCTTGAACGCCAGGGCCGAGAACGGCGCCTTGTCGTCCGACTTGCGGGTCAGCTCCTTGGTTTCGTCATCGACGTCCACGCCGCGCACGTCCGGCACGTCGACCGGCGACGGCAGCAGCTTGATGACGCCGTCCAGCATGGCCTGCACGCCCTTGTTCTTGAACGCGCTGCCGCAGAACATCGGCACGATTTCGGTGCTCAGGGTGCGCTGGCGCAGGGCCGAAACGATTTCGTCCTCGCTCAGCTCTTCGCCGCCGAGGTACTTGTCCATCAGCTCTTCGTTGGCTTCGGCCGCGGCCTCGACCATGAAGTTGCGGGCCTCTTCGGCGATCTCCTTGAGTTCGGCCGGGATTTCACGGTGCTCGAACTTCATGCCCTGCGAGGCGGTATCCCAGTGGATGGCCTTCATCTTCAGCAGGTCGACCACGCCTTCGAAACCGTCTTCGGCGCCGATCGGCACCTGCATCGGCACCGGCACGGCGCCCAGACGGGTCTTCAGCTGGTCACGGACCTTGAAGAAGTTGGCGCCGGTGCGGTCCATCTTGTTGACGAACGCGATGCGCGGCACGTGGTACTTGTTGGCCTGGCGCCACACGGTCTCCGACTGCGGCTGCACGCCGCCCACGGCGCACAGCACGAACACAGCGCCGTCCAGGACGCGCAGCGAGCGCTCCACCTCGATGGTGAAGTCGACGTGTCCCGGGGTGTCGATGATGTTGAAGCGGTGCTCCGGCATCGACTTGTCCATGCCCTTCCAGAACGCGGTGGTGGCGGCGGACTGGATCGTGATGCCACGCTCCTGCTCCTGCTCCATCCAGTCCATGGTGGCGGCGCCGTCGTGGACTTCGCCGATCTTATGGCTCTTGCCGGTGTAGAACAGAATACGCTCGGAAGTGGTGGTCTTGCCGGCGTCGATGTGGGCCATGATGCCGAAGTTGCGGTAACGCTCGATAGGAGTGGTGCGTGCCACGGGGAAATTCCTTGTTTTTGATTACCAGCGGAAGTGGGAGAACGCCTTGTTGGCTTCCGCCATGCGGTGGGTCTCTTCGCGTTTCTTCACGGCGCCGCCGCGGTTTTCGGAAGCTTCCAGCAGCTCGCCGGCCAGCTTCTGCGGCATCGAGTTCTCGCCGCGCTTGCGGGCGGACTCGATGACCCAGCGCATCGCCAGGGCCATGCGGCGGGTGGCGCGCACTTCGACCGGCACCTGGTAGGTGGCGCCGCCGACGCGGCGGGACTTCACTTCGACCGCCGGAGCGACGTTGCTGAGGGCCTTCTCGACCACGGCCAGCGAGTCGGGATTCTTCTGGCCGATGGTGTCCATCGCGCCGTAGACGATCTTTTCGGCGACGGACTTCTTGCCGCTGACCATCACCATGTTGATGAAGCGGGCGATCATCTGGCTTCCGTGCTTCGGATCAGGGAGGACCGAACGGGTACCGGGGGAACCTTTACGTGACATGTTTAGTGCCTTGATTATCTGGAATTGGGGACGACGCCGGACCGGCCGGCGTTACGCATTACTTCGGACGCTTGGCGCCGTACTTGGAACGGCTCTGGCGGCGCTTGGCCACGCCGGAGGCGTCCAGGGAGCCGCGCACGGTGTGGTAGCGCACGCCCGGCAGGTCCTTGACGCGGCCGCCGCGGATCAGGACCACGGAGTGTTCCTGCAGGTTGTGGCCTTCGCCGCCGATGTAGCTGATGACCTCGAAGCCGTTGGTCAGGCGGACCTTGGCCACCTTGCGGAGCGCCGAGTTCGGCTTCTTCGGGGTGGTGGTGTACACGCGGGTGCACACGCCGCGGCGTTGCGGGCAGTTGGCCAACGCCGGGGAGGCGCTTTTGTAGGTGTTGGACTGGCGCGGCTTGCGGACCAGTTGATTGACAGTCGCCATTTAAGAATCCTGCGGATGAAAAAGGTTAACCGGGATTACCGGCCATAATAAGACGCAAAAGTATAAATTGAATCGTGACGGCTGTCAAACGCGACGGCCGGACGATTCCCGTCCCTGGTCTCGAAAACGGACCGCGTCCCTGCGGTCCATTTCGCGGGCGGCCGGAGCCGCCCTGGCGTTATTCGGCCGATTCGCCGGCGACCGCAGCCTCTTCCGCCGCCGGCAAGGGCGCGGACAGGGTCTCCAGTTCGCTGTCGGTCAGCTGAATCTGGTCGCGGCGACGCTGGTTGTGGTAGGCCAGGCCGGTACCGGCCGGAATCAGACGGCCGACGATGACGTTTTCCTTCAGGCCGCGCAGTGCGTCGTGGGTGCCGCGGACGGCGGCATCGGTCAGCACGCGGGTGGTTTCCTGGAAGGAGGCCGCCGAGATGAAGCTCTCGGTGGCCAGCGAGGCCTTGGTGATGCCGAGCAGGACCGGGGTGTAGCGCGGCAGGATGCCGTTGTTGGCATTCAGCTTGACGCCCTCCTCCAGCACGCGGATCTTCTCGACCTGCTCGCCGGCCATGAACTTGCTGTCGCCGGCATCGAGGATCTCGACCTTGCGCAGCATCTGACGGGTGATGGTCTCGATGTGCTTGTCGTTGATCTTCACGCCCTGCAGGCGGTACACGTCCTGGATTTCCTTGACCAGATAGGCGGCCAGCTCTTCGACGCCCTTCAGGCGCAGGATGTCCTGCGGGTTCGGCTCGCCGTCGACGATGGTTTCGCCCTTCTCCACGTGCTCGCCTTCGAACACGGCGATCTGGCGGTACTTCGGAATCAGCTCTTCGTGCTCGCGGCCGTCGGCGTCGGTGATGATCAGACGTTGCTTGCCCTTGGTTTCCTTGCCCATGCTGACGATGCCCGAGACCTCGGCCATGATGGCCGCGTCCTTCGGCTTGCGGGCCTCGAACAGGTCGGCCACGCGCGGCAGACCGCCGGTGATGTCGCGGGTCTTGGACGCTTCCTGCGGCACCTTGGTGATCACGTCGCCGACGCCGACCTTCTCGCCGTCGTGCAGGTTGACGATCGAGCGCGGCGGCAGCATGTACTGCGCCGGCAGGTCGGTGCCCGGAATCGACAGGTCGTTGCCCTTGGCGTCGACGATGCGCACGATCGGGCGCAGGTCCTTGCCCTGGCCGCCGCGGCGCTTCGGATCGGTGATCTCCAGCGAGGCCAGGCCGGTCAGTTCGTCGGTCTTCTCGATGACGGTGACGCCGTCGACGAAATCGACGAACTTCACGAAACCGGCGACTTCGGACACGATCGGGTGGTTATGCGGATCCCACTTGACCACGCTCTGGCCGGCCTTGACCTCGGCGCCGTCCTTGACCGCGATGTTGGCGCCGTACGGCAGCTTGTAGCGTTCGCGTTCGCGGCCGGTCGGGTCGAGCACCGAGATTTCGCCCGAGCGCGACACCGCGACCAGGTGGCCGTCGGCGTGGGTCACGTACTTCAGGTTGTTGAACTTGACCGAACCGGTGGTCTTCACGGTGACGTTGTCGATGGCGGCGGCACGCGACGCGGCGCCGCCGATGTGGAACGTACGCATGGTCAGCTGGGTGCCCGGCTCGCCGATCGACTGCGCGGCGATGACGCCGACCGCCTCGCCGATGTTGACCAGGTGGCCGCGGCCGAGATCGCGGCCGTAGCACATCGAGCACACGCCGAAGGACGATTCGCAGGTGATCGAGGAGCGGACCTTGATGGTCTGCACGCCGGCCGACTCCAGCTTGTCGACCCAGGCCTCGTCCAGCAGGGTGTTGCGGGTGACGATCGGATCCTCGTCGTTGCCCGGCAGGAACACGTCTTCGGCCACCACGCGGCCGAGCACGCGGTCGCGCAGCGGTTCGACCACGTCGCCGCCTTCCACGATCGGGTTCATGGTCAGGCCGGCCTTGGTGCCGCAATCGGTCTCGGTGACCACCACGTCCTGGGCCACGTCCACCAGACGGCGGGTCAGGTAACCGGAGTTCGCGGTCTTCAGCGCGGTGTCGGCCAGGCCTTTACGCGCGCCGTGGGTCGAGATGAAGTACTGCAGAACGTTCAGGCCTTCGCGGAAGTTCGCGGTGATCGGCGTCTCGATGATCGAGCCGTCCGGCTTGGCCATCAGGCCGCGCATGCCGGCCAGCTGGCGGATCTGCGCCTGCGAACCGCGGGCGCCGGAATCGGCCATGATGTAGATCGAGTTCATCGACTTCTGGCTGACGGTCTCGCCTTTGGCGTTGACCACCTTCTCGGTGCCGATGGTGTCCATCATCGCCTTGGCGATGCGTTCGTTGGCGCGCGACCAGATGTCGACCACCTTGTTGTAGCGTTCGCCGGCGGTGACCAGGCCCTGCTGGTACTGCTCCTGGATCTCCAGCACTTCCTTCTCGGCTTCGGCCAGCAGGGTCTTCTTCTCGTCCGGGATGATCATGTCGTTGATGCCGACCGAGACGCCGGCCTTGGTGGCGAAGGCGAAACCGGTGTACATCAGCTTGTCGGCGAAGATCACGGTCGGCTTCAGGCCGAGCATGCGGTAGCTGGTGTTGATCAGGCGGCTGATGTTCTTCTTGGTCAGCTCGGTGTTGGCGTAGGCGAACGGCAGGCCCTTCGGCAGGATGTCGGCCAGCAGGGCGCGGCCCACGCTGGTCTCGACGATGGCCTTGGTGGCGACCAGCTCGCCGGCTTCGTTCATCTCGTCGCGCTGCAGGCGGACCTTGATCTTGGCGTGCAGCTCGACGACTTTGTTGTCATAGGCGCGCTTGACCTCGGCGACGTTGGCGAACACCATGCCCTCGCCCTGCTTGCCTTCCAGCATGCGGGTCATGTAGTACAGGCCGAGCACCACGTCCTGCGACGGCACGATGATCGGCTCGCCGTTGGCCGGCGACAGGATGTTGTTCGACGACATCATCAACGCGCGCGCTTCCAGCTGGGCTTCCAGCGACAGCGGCACGTGCACGGCCATCTGGTCGCCGTCGAAGTCGGCGTTGAACGCGGTGCAGACCAGCGGGTGCAGCTGGAT
>CAZRXZ010000108.1:0-5018 GCA_964604095.1 uncultured Arenimonas sp.
TCGGCCAGGGTGTTGCGCAGCGACTCCGGCGGATACGCCACGCGCACCGGCAGGCGGGCGTCGTATTCGCTCAGGCACACGAAGGCCGACAGCGCCGGTACCCGGCGGTCGAAACCGGCAAAGGCCGGATCGGCGAACGCGGCGGTCAGCTGGCGGGCGCGGTCGGCGCGGAAGTTGAGGAAGGCCACGGCGTCGCCGTCGCGCATCGGTTCGGCCGCGGGCAACACGGTGGCCTGCACGAACTCGTCGTTTTCGCCGTGCGCGTACGCGGCCTGCAGGGCCTGCAGCGCGCTGTCGGCGCGCCGATCCGATTCGGCTTCGACGATCGCGCGGTAGGCCGGCGCCATGCGCTCCCAGCGCTTGTCGCGGTCCATCGCGTAGTAGCGGCCGGTGACGGTGGCCACGGCGGTCTGACCGAGCTCCTCGCATAGCGCCTGCAGCGCCTGCAGGCTGGGCTCGGCCGACTGCGGCGGCATGTCGCGGCCGTCGAGGAAGGCATGCACGCGCACCCGGCGCGCGCCGCGCGCCTTGGCCAGGCGCAGGAAGGCGAAGATGTGCTGCTCGTGGCTGTGCACGCCGCCCGGCGACAGCAGGCCGAACACGTGCAGCGTGCCGTCGCGGGCCTCGGCCGCGGCGATGGCGGCGATCAATTCCGGATTGGCGTCGAAGCTGCCGTCTTCGATGGCGGCGTCGATGCGGGTCAGGTCCTGGTACACGATGCGGCCGGCGCCGATGTTCATGTGGCCGACTTCGGAATTGCCCATCTGTCCGTCCGGCAGGCCGACGAAACGGCCTTCGGTGTGGATCAGGGTGTTCGGGCAGTCGGCCAGCAGGGCGCGCCAGGCCGGCAGCTCGGCCAGCGCGATGGCGTTATCCGCGCGCTCGGCCCGGTAACCCCAGCCGTCAAGGATCAGCAACACCACCGGTTTCGACTTCGCCACGCACCGCTCCCGGGCCCGCACGGGCCGAAATGCCTACCAACTAAAGACACATGACAATTCTAGCAGTCGCGGCAATACTTGCACCATCATCCCCACGAGGACACGTTCATGAAGCAGCTCATCCTGGCCATCACCCTGGCCGCCGCCCTGGGCAGCGCCCACGCCCAGCAGGACGCGCCCAGCCTGTCGAAAGTCAACGGCAGCCTGACCGCCGAAGCCGGCCGCGCCTACGGCGACCTGGACACCGTCAACGGCTCGATCACCGTCGAGGAAAAAGCCGTCGCCCGCGACGTCGAAACGGTCAACGGCAGCATCCTGGTCGATGCCTACGCCCGCACCGCCGACGTCAGCACCGTCAACGGCAAGATCACCCTGCGCAACGGCGCGCAGGCCGATTCGGTGGAGACCGTGAACGGCTCGATCATCGGCGTCAGCAACCTGCGCGTGGCCAAGGCCGTGGAAGCGGTCAACGGCTCGATCGAGATCGGCGCCGGCAGCCAGGTCGGCGGCAATGTCGAAACGGTCAACGGCGGCATCAAGCTGCTGGCGATGAAGGTCGCCGGCCGGGTGGAGACCGTGAACGGCGACATCCTGGTCGGCGACGGCACCGAGGTGGCCGGCGGCATCCTGGTCAGCCGCCCGAAAGGCTGGGGCATCAACTGGGGCAAGCCGAAAGTGCCGCGCATCGTGCTCGCCGCCGGCAGCGTGGTGCATGGCGAACTGGTGTTCGAGCGCGAAGTCGAGCTGTACGTGCACAGCAGCGCCAAATACGGCCCCGTCCGCTACATGGAGTCCGACAAGGACAAAGCCGGCACCCTGAAGCCGATCGTGTTCACCGGCAAGCGCCCGGATTGACGCCCGGCCGGACGCAAGCCTGGTTTACAATGAAGCCTCCCCCCGCGGAGGCTTCATGCGTTTATCCCCCTCGTTCCTGCTGACGGCCGCGCTGGCCGCCGCCGTACCGCATGCCGCGGCGCAATCCACCTACGGCCCGGAAATCTCGGCCGAAGACTTCGGCCAGCACCTGCGCGCCTTGGCGGCCGGCGAACCGGCCGGGCACCGCTTCGGCGGCGATTACGCGCGCGCGTTGCGCGCGTCCTATGTCGAATACCAATTCGTGCGTCTGGGCCTGCGCACGCTGGACGCCGGCTGCGTCGGCGACCCCGCCGCCCGCCAGGCGTCCTTGCCGGACACCGGCAAGAGCGGCGCCGCCGTGGTGTATCTGGCGCATTGGCAGGATGCCGCCGAGATCGCCGGCGTGCTGGAGATCGCCGAACGCTTCACCACGCAGCGCCCGCGTCCAGCGCATCCCGTGGTCTTTCTGTTCACCGGCAAGGACCGCGACGCCTTGGGCGCCTGCGAACCCTTGGCCTCGGCGCGGCTGGCGATCGAACCTGCGGACCTGCTGCAGTACGATGCCAGCAGCCTGGTGCGCGAACTGAACCAGCTGCAGCGCCAAGGGCGCTGAGACTCAGCGCAGACGGCCGAGCAGGTAGTCGGCCACCGGTCCGGGCCGTTCCATCATCGGCATGTGGCCGCAACCTTCCAGAATCCGCGTCTGCGACGTCGGCAGACCCGCGGCGAAGGTCGCCGCCGCGCTCACGTCGATGATGGCGTCGCGGTCGCACCAGAGCAATCCGGCCGGCTGCCGGATGCGCGGCAGGCGCTGCTGCAGCAGGAAGGCCTGCGGCCCCAGCGACATCTGCGCGAACACCGCGCGCTCGAATCCGCGCTTGGCGGCGCGGCGCTCCACCATCACCCGCGCCACCGGCAAAGGCACGTACGGCGCATCGGCGAACACATAGCCGTCCAGGAAAGCCAGGAAGGCGGCGGCGTCGTACACCGCGAACGGATTGTCGCCGGCCGCCACGCGCCGCGCGAAATCGTTCTCGCTGAAGCGCACGCCGGCCGACGACATGAACACCACGCGCTCGACCGGCGCCGCATGCGCATCCGACAGCAACAGGCCGGCAATCATGCCGCCCATCGAATGCCCGACCAACAAGGCCACCGGTTCGCCCTGGGCCTGCAGGAAGGCGTCCAGGCGCGCGGCCTGCGCCAAGGGGCCGTAATCGGCGCCGGGCGCGGGCACGTTGTCGCCCCAGCCGGGCAGGTCGACCGCGAGCACGCGGTGTCCACGCGCCAGACGCCGCATCACCGGCAGCCAATTCTCCTTGCTGCCGGTATAGCCGTGCACCAACACGATCAGCGGGCCGCGGCCGGCTTCCAGATACGTCCAGCGCTCGCCGTCGACGTCTTGGGTCTTGACCGAGGCGCCGGCCCACAGACGCTGGCGGGCGAAATCGGCCTGCAGCGCGCGCGCGGGAAACAGCACCACGAAGCCGACCGCCAGCGCCGCCAGAACGGCCAAGGCGATCAGCAGGCGCTTCACGGCGCGGCCGGCTCCGGCTCGGCCAAGGCCTGTGCCACCGAACTCACCGTGATCGGGTGATAGCCGGCCTTGGCCTTGGCGAACACCGCGCGCGCGAAGGCGCGGCCGTCATCGGTCGCGGCCAGTGCCTGATAAGTCGGCATGATCAGCTTGCGGCGACCGATCTTGCCCAGGAAGGCCTCGATCGCCGGGCGCGCGGCGGTGTAGCCGCTGCGCACGGTCAGCGGATACCAGCGTTGCGCGATTTCGGCGTTGGGCGTGCCGGTGAAGCCGAAGGCGGCGTCCAGCTCGGCCATCTGCGCGGCGCTCAGGGTTTCCGGCATGCGCTCCAGGAAGCGCACCCATTCCTGCGTGCTCCAGCCGGCGGCGCCGAGCTCGGCGGCGGCGGCCCGGCCGGCCAGCCAGTCGGCCTGTTTTTGGTCTACGGCATCGAAGCGCGCCGAAACCGCCGGCCGCGCGAACGACGGGATGCCCGGCGCGTGCAGCCACTCGCGCACCTCGCCCACGCTGACCTTGCCCGGATGCTTCTCCAGCAGTTCGAAGGTGAGGAAACGCTCGAACTCGGCGCTGTCGGTGCTGGTGAAGGCATGCGTGGTGAACCAGTGGCGCAGGAAGGCGTCGAAGGTCTCGCGCCCGAAGCGCTGCTCCAGGAACATCAGGAACCACTGGCCCTTGACGTAGGCGACGTCGCTCAGCGCCTCGTCCGGATCGCGGCCGGCCAGCGGCGCCAGCGCCAGCTTCTGGTCCACGGCCGGCATGCCCTTCATTTCCCCGGCCAAGCCGAACTGGCCGATCACGTTCTCCATCTCGGCCTTCTCGCGGCCGTACACGGATTCGACGATGCGGTTCTCGACGTAGCTGGTGAAGCCCTCGTTGAGCCAGATGTCCTTCCAGCTGGCGTTGGTCACCAGGTTGCCCGACCAGGAGTGCGCCAGCTCATGCGCGATCAGGCTGGTCAGCGACTTGTCGCCGACGATCACGGTCGGGGTGATGAAGCTCAGGCGCGGGTTTTCCATGCCGCCGAACGGAAAGCTGGCCGGCAGCACCAGCATGTCGTAGCGGCCCCACTGGTACGGGCCGTACAGCGCCTCGGCGACCTGGATCATCTTTTCGGTATCGGCGAATTCCGCCGTCGCGGCGTCCACCACCGTGGGCTCGGCCCAGACGCCCGAGCGCGCGGAGATCGGACGGAACGCCACGTCGCCGACCGCGATGGCCAGCAGGTAGGACGGGATGCGCTGCGGCATCTCGAAGCGGTAGTCGCCGTCGCGCACGGCCTTGGGGTCGTTGTCGGCGCTCATCAGCGCCATCAGCGATCTGTCGGTGCGGATGCGCGCGTCGTAGGTGAAGCGCACGCCGGGCGTGTCCTGCAGCGGCACCCAGGAGCGGGCGTGGATGGCCTGCGACTGGCTGAACAGGAACGGCTTGCCGCTGGCGGTCATCTCCGGGGTCAGCCATTGCAGGCCGGAGGCCTCCGGCCGGGTCGCGTAGCGGATGCGTACGCGCGGCAGGGGTTTATCGACCGCGATGCGCAGGGCCGAGCCGAGGATCGGGTCGGCGGCGTCCAATCGATATGCCAGCTTGCGCCAGACCTTGCCGTCCAGGCCCTCGACGCCGCGGATGTCGAGCGCGCGGGTATCCAGCGCCAGCTCGCGGGCCTTGTCGTCCAGCCAATCCAGATGCAG
>CAZRXZ010000109.1:0-4968 GCA_964604095.1 uncultured Arenimonas sp.
TTCATGTGCGGGAACAGCGCGTAATCTTGGAACACGGTGTTGACGTCGCGCAGGTACGGCGGCAATCCCGAAGCGACCTCGCCGCGGATGCGGATGCAGCCGCTGTCGGGCTGCTCGAAGCCCGCGATCAGGCGCAGGCAGGTGGTCTTGCCGGAGCCGGACGGCCCGAGCAGGGAAAAGAACTCGCCGTCGGGAATCGACAGGCTGACGCCGTCGACCGCCCGCACGGAACCGTATACGCGTGAAACCCGTTCGAACTCGACTGCGCTTGCGGAGGTCATGCCTGTGTCCATCGATGCCATCGAAAAGGGCGAGGGGGAATCCCCTCGCCCGGCCCGTTCGGTGCGTTTACCCGCCCATGATGGCGATGTAGTCTTGGGTCCAGCGGCTGTACGGCACGCACCCGGCCGGATCGGTACAGCGCGCTTCCGGCGTGCGCCAGAAGTAGATCTTGTCGAAGTTGTCGAAGCCGTTGGTCTTGCAGCCCTCGGCGCCCAGCAGCGCGTTGCCCTCGCAGGCTTTCGGCACCGCCGGCAAGGAGCCGAACCAGGCCGCGACGTCGCCCTGCACTTTCGGGCTGATCGACCATTCCATCCAGGCGTAGGCGCAGTTCGGATGCTTGGCGTCCTTGTGCAGCATGGTGGTGTCGGCCCAGCCGGTGGCGCCTTCGGCCGGCACCACCGAGGCGACCGGCTGCTTCTCCAGCTGCAGCGCGTTGACCTGGTACGGCCAGGAACCGGACGCGACCACGCCTTCGTTCTTGAAGTCGCTCATCTGCACGGTGGCGTCATGCCAGTACCGGTGCACCATCGCCTTCTGCTTCTTCAGCAGCTCGATGGCGGCGGCGTACTGCTGTTCGTTCAGCGCGTACGGATCGACGATGCCGAGCTCCGGGCGCTTGGCCTTCAGGTACAGCGCGGCATCGGCGATGTAGATCGGGCCGTCGAAGGCCTGGATGCGGCCCTTGTTGGATTTGCCGTCCGGCAGCTTCTGTTCCTCGAACACCACGCTCCAACTGCCCGGCGCGGTCTTGAATACCGACGTGTTGTACATCAGCACGTTCGGCCCCCATTGATAGGGCACGCCGTAGTGCGTGCCGCCGACCGTGTGCCAGGCGGCGTTCTGCAGGCGCTCGTCGACCGTGGCGTAGGACGGCACGCGCGCGACATCGATGGCCTGCACCTTGCCGCCGGCGACCAGGCGCAGCGACGCGTCGCCGGAGGCGGTGACCAGGTCATAGCCGCCTTGGTTCATCAACGCCACCATTTCGTCGGAATTGCCGGCGGTCTTGACGCTGACCTTGCAACCGGTCTGCTGTTCGAAGCCGGTGACCCAATCGTAATTCTTGTCGGTTTCGCCGCGCTCGATGTAACCCGGCCAGGCGATGATGGAGAGCTGGCCTTCCAGCGCGTTCGATGCGGTGTTCGCGTCATCGGCGGACGGTGCCGCCGCTTCTTTCTTGCAGGCGCCCAGCGTAGCGGCGATGCCGAGGGCGAGCACGACGGGTTTCAGTACCTTGATCATGGCATTTCCTCTTTTCAGTCTGGTTATACGGAAAATCGGCACTCGTCCGGAACAACCCGCCGGGCGATTGTCAAACATATTAACCGGATTTCGGGATTTGCAAGGAAATCCTTTACAGGCCGCCAAAATCGACCTAACGCACTGTATCGAAAGGATTATTCGTTGGATACGCCATGCGGCACATGGCCGGCCGCCACGTGCCGGCGGGCGTTGTCGATGTTGTGACGGGAGTCGTCGAAGAACAGGTCGGCACCGAAGGCCTGCAGGAACGGGCCTTTGTCGCGCCCGCCCAGGAACAGCGACTCGTCCAGGCGCACGCCCCACTCGCGCAGGGTCAGGATCACGCGCTTGTGCGCCGGCGCCGAACGCGCGGTGACCAAGGCGGTACGGATCGGGCAATGCTCGGGCGGGAAATCGGCCTGCAATTCGTGCAAGGCCGACAGGAAGCCCTTGAACGGCCCGCCGGACAGCGGCTCGTGCGCCTTCTCGCGTTCGTGCGCATGGAAGGCGGCCAAGCCGCCCTGCTGCGAGATGCGTTCGGACTCGTCGCCGAACACCACCGCATCGCCGTCGAAGGCGATGCGCAGCTCGGGATGGCCCTGCTCGGCCGCTTCGGCCGGCAGGATGGTGGCGGCCGCGATGCCGTGTTCGAGCGCGGCCTGCACCGAGGCCGGATTGGCCGACAGGAACAGGTGCGCGCCGAACGGCGCGATGTAGGGATAGACCTCGGCGCCGCTGGTGAACACGGCGCGCACGATCTTCAGTCCGTAGTGCTCGATGGCGTTGAAGATGCGCAGGCCGGTGTCGGAGCTGTTGCGCGACAGCAGGATGACCTCGACCCGCGGCCGTTCCGGCGGCGCGCCGGCGTTCAACGCCAACAGTTTCTTGACCAGCGGGAAGGCGATGCCGGGCGGCAGCACGTCGTTCTCGCGCGCGCGCTGGTAGCGGGCGTAGGCTTCGATGCCCTCGGACTCGAACACGCGGTGCCCGTCTTCCAGATGGAACAGGGCGCGGGCGGTGATCGCCACCACGAGGGCGGCCTGGCCGCCGGATGCCTGCGAAGTCGGTTGTCCGTTCATGCCGCCATTGTAGCGGATGCCGTTCTCACGGCGCGCGACTCAGATGACGAACTGCTCGTTGAGGATGCGGTCGTCCAGGTTGTGCGCCGGATCGAACAGCAGCTTGACCGTGTGCGTCTGGCTTTCGCCGATGCGCACCTCGACCACGTCGCGCACCTCGTGCGAATCGGCGGTGACGCTGACCGGGCGTTTGTACGGATCGAGCACGCGCAGCATGACCCGGGTGTCGGCGCGCAGGATGGCACCGCGCCAGCGGCGCGGGCGGAACGGCGCGATCGGGGTCAGCGCGATCACCGCCGAACCCAGCGGCAGGATCGGCCCCATCGCCGAGAAGTTGTAGGCGGTGCTGCCGGCCGGCGTGGCCACCAGGATGCCGTCGCAGACCAGCTCCTCGAGCCGGACCTGTTCGTTCAGGGAAATCTCCAGATGCGCCGCCTGCCGGGTCTGGCGCAGCAGCGAGACCTCGTTGTAGGCCAGGAAGCGGTGGCGCATGCCGGATTCGGTCAGCGCCTCCATCTGCAAGGGCTTGAGCTCGCTGCGCTCGGCCGCGTGCAGGCGTTCGATCAGGCCGTCGGCCTGGTACTGGTTCATCAGGAAGCCGACGCTGCCGAGCTTCATGCCGAACACCGGCAGCCCCAGATCGCCGTAGCGGTGCAGCGTGCCGAGCATGAAGCCGTCGCCGCCCAGCGCGCAGATCACCTCGGCCTGCTCCGGCGCGCACTGGCCGTAGCGCGCGGTCAACGCGCCCAAGGCCTCCTGGGCAGTGGGCGCGTTGCTGGCGACGAACGCGATTTTCGGCGGATGCGATAAGGGCACGGGCGGCTCCGGTGCGGTCCGGTCATAGCATAACCGAACCGCCGCGGATCAGCGGGTGCCGGTCGATGCGATCTGCGCCAGGCGGCGGACCGCCACCGACAGGGTCGGGAAATCCATCTCGCTGAGCGAACGCATGTCGGTGAACATGCCGAGCGTGTACTTCAGCGCGGCGTCGTCGCGCGACAGCCAGGCCTCGACCCACTCCGACGGCTCCTTGCCGGCCTGCATGCTGCCCAGCACGGTGCTGACCAGCTGGCGTTGCTGCGCCTGCAACTCGTCGCGCAGCACGCCGCGGGCCTGGGCCTGCCAGCGTCCGGCCACCGGCAGGGCTTCGATGCCCGCCATCAGCCAGTTGATGTGCAGGGCGTCGCTCAGCGCGAAATGCGCCTGCGCCACGGACTTCACCGACTGCCCTTCACGCAGGCTGAGCTCGATGATGTCCATCGACGAATCCAGGAACGGCAGGGCCGCCATGAAGTGCGCCAGCTGCGCCGACATGCCCAGCGCCGACAGGCGGCGGAACTCGGCCTCGAAGCGGCCGCGGTCGGATTCGGTCAAGGCGCCCGGCAACGACTGCAGCAGCACGCTGAACGGCTCCTGGTAGCGCTCGACCATGCGCGCGATGTCCGGCAACAGGCCGGGCAGCGCGATCATCCAGCGCGTCAGGTTGCGCTGCAGGTGCCAGATGCCGGTCAGCGCCTCGATCTGCACCGACTCCGGCACCTTGTTGTCGAGCGCGTCGATCTCGGCCCACAGCGCGCGCGCCTGCATGCTCTCGCGCACGATGGTGTAGGCCTTGGCGACCTGCGCCGGGGTCTCGCCGGTGTCCTCCTGCATGCGCAGCAGGAAGGTCGAGCCCATGCGGTTGACCAGCGAGTTGGTGACCGCGGTGGCGATGATCTCGCGGCGCAGGCGGTGGCTCAGCATGTAATCGGCGTACTTCTCCTGCAGCGGTTTCGGGAAGTAGCGCTGCAGTTCCTTGGACAGGAACGGATCTTCCGGCACGTCGGAATCGAGCAGCTGGTTGAAGACCACGATCTTGTCGTAGCTGAGCAGCACCGCCAGCTCGGGACGGGTCAGTCCCAGGCCCTTGGCCTTGCGCTCGGCCAGTTCGGCGTCGCTCGGCAGGAACTCGATGGCGCGGTCGAGCAGGCCCTGCGACTCCAGGGTCTGGATGAAGTGGGTGAACGAACCCAGACGCTGCGCGCTCATCGACTCCATCACGCTCAGGGCCTGGTTCTGGCGGTAGTTGTCGACCAGCACCAGCTCGCCGACCTCCTCGGTCATGCTGGCCAGCAGCGCGTTGCGGTTCTCCTGGTCCAGCTCGCCGGCCAGCATCACCGCGCCGAGCAGGATCTTGATGTTGACTTCGTGGTCGGAGGTGTCGACGCCGGCCGAGTTGTCGATGAAGTCGGTGTTCAGCAGCACGCCGTGCTGCGCGGCTTCGATGCGGCCGCGCTGGGTCATGCCCAGGTTGCCGCCCTCGCCCACCACCTTGCAGCGCAGTTCGCGGCCGTCGACGCGCAGGCCGTTGTTGGCGCGGTCGCCG
>CAZRXZ010000110.1:0-4928 GCA_964604095.1 uncultured Arenimonas sp.
CTGCATGACGGTGGGCTGGTCGGCGCCGAGGCGCTGCTGCGCTGGCGCAGTCCGCGATGGGGCGACGTGCCGCCCGCCGAGTTCGTGCCGCTGGCCGAAAGCAACGGTTTGATCGTGCCGATCGGCGCCTGGGTCCTGCGTACCGCCGCTCGCCAGCTCAAGCAGTGGCGCGACGACGGACTGCCGGTGGAATGCATCTCGGTCAACCTGTCGGCGGTGCAGTTCGCGCAACCCGGCTTGGCCGCGGCCATCGGCAAGCAGGTGCGCGATGCCGGCCTGTCGCCCGAACACATCGAGCTGGAACTGACCGAAGCCGTGGCCCTGAAGAATCCGGAAGCCGCGCGCCAGGTCATGGACGAACTCAACGCATCGGGCTTCCGCCTGTCGATCGACGACTTCGGCACCGGGTATTCCTCGATGAGTTACCTGAAGCGCTTCGCCATCGACCGGCTGAAGATCGACAAGAGCTTCGTCGACGAGATCGATGCCAAAGGCGAAGACCGCGCCATCGTGGTGGCGATCATCCAGATGGCACGTAGCCTGGGCATGAGCACCATCGCCGAAGGCGTCGAAACGCCCGAACAGGCTCGCTTCCTGCGCGAGAACGGCTGCGACCAGATCCAGGGCTACCTCTACAGCCGGCCGCTGGATGCCGCGGCGTTCGAGTCCTTCGTGCGCCAGCGCGCCGGCGGCTGAGGGGAATCAGAGCGCGCGCACCGCCGCCGCCGCGAACGCGCCGGCCTGGTAGTCGCGCACGGCTTGATGGATCTGCTCGGCGGTGTTCATCACGAACGGGCCGTACTGCACGATCGGCTCGCCCAGCGGGCGCCCGGCGACCAGCAGGACGCGGCTGGCGCCGTCGGCCTGCAGCAACACGCCCTCGCCGTCATTGCCCAGGATCGCCATGTGCCGGTCGGCGACCGTCGTGCCGGCCACCGCCACGCTGCCGCGGTAGACGTACAGGAAGGCGTTGTGTCCGGGCGGAATCGCCTGCGCGAACCGGCTGCCGGCCGGCAGGTGCAGGTCGAGCAGCAGCGGTTCGGTATCCGGCCGCCGCACGGCACCCGCCAGGCCGGCGCTTTCGCCGGCGATCACCCGCACCCGCACGCCGCTTTCGTCCACGCGCTCCGGGATCGCGGCGGCGGGGATGTCCCGGTAGCCCGGCGCGCTCATCTTGGTTTTGGCCGGCAGGTTGAGCCAGAGCTGGAACCCCTCCATCAGCCCGTGCTCCTGCTCCGGCAGTTCGGAATGGATCAGGCCGCTGCCGGCGGTCATCCATTGCGCGCCGCCGGGTTCCAGCAAGCCTTGGTTGCCGGCGCTGTCGCGGTGCCGCATGCGGCCGGCGATCATGTAGGTCACGGTCTCGAAGCCGCGGTGCGGATGGTCGGGGAAGCCGCCGATGTAATCCTCGGGATTCTCGTTGCGGAACGCGTCGAGCATCAGGAACGGATCGAGCCGGCGCTGCAGGTCCTGCGTCAGTACGCGGGTCAGCTTCACCCCGGCGCCGTCCGAGGTGGCTTTGCCGGCGACCAGGCGTTCGACCGTGCGCAGGCGGGTGGATGGGCTTTGCATATGGACTGTCTCCGGTGTCGGTCAGGCATCCACTGTAGCGCCGCGGCCGGCGTCTGGCCATGGCCGCGGCGGATATCAGCGTTGCAGGAATGCAACGCCGGCGTGCTTCAGAAACCGAGCGACGAACCGACGCCGAACAGCGTCATCAGGCCCATCACCGCGAACATGGCGGCGGCGATGCCGTGCACCAGCTTCATCGGAATGCGGGCCGCGAAGCGGTCGCCGATGAACACCGCCGGCACGTCGGCGATCAGCATGCCGAGCGTGGTGCCGATCACCACCAGCACCGGATCGGGATAATGCGCGGCCATGGCCACGGTGGCGATCTGGGTCTTGTCGCCCATTTCGGCCAGGAAGAAGGTGATCAAAGTGGCGCCGAACACGCCGAACTTCTTGGCCACCTGCATCTCCTCTTCCTCGATCTTGTCGGGAATCAGGGTCCAGGCCGCCATGCCGAGGAAGGACAGCCCGAGGATCCAGCGCAGGATTTCCGGGCTGAGCGTGGCGGTGATCCAGGCGCCGAGCGCGCCGGCCATGGCATGGTTCAGGACGGTGGCGACCAGGATGCCGGCGATGATCGGCAACGGCTTCTTGAAACGAGTGGCGAGCAGGAAGGCGAGTAGCTGGGTCTTGTCGCCGATTTCGGCCAAGGCCACCACGCCGGTGGAGACGAACAGGGATTCCATAATCATGATTCCGGGCCGGGCATGGACGAATGACTCCTCCGCCCGCCCGGCCAATGCGGGGGCGAAGAAGTCAAAGGTCTTGCCAGGCCGGTGGGCCGCTGCGCCATGGCCGGTTCAGGCCAAGTATGTTGACGCGGGCATCTTGCGAGAAGAGAGGCTACTCCCCAATGACCGGCGCAGTATAGCACGCCGGCGGGCGCTCAGCCGCCGGCGGGCACCACCATCACGGTCAGGCGGCCGGTGCAGACCAGCTTGCCGGTGGCCTCGTCGTGGATGTCGACCTGCCACAGATGCGTGCGTTTGCCGGCGTGCACCAATTTTCCGGTGCCGCGCACATGGCCTTCGGTGACCGCACGCACGTGGTTGGCGTTGATTTCCACGCCCACCGGCCGTTCGCGCGCCAGGTCGAGCAGCAGGCAGGAGCCCATCGAGCCGATGCTTTCGATCAGCGCCATGCTGGCGCCGCCGTGCAGCAGCCCCATCGGCTGGCGCGTGCGGGCATCCACCGGCATGCGCGCCACCAGATGGTCCGCGCCGAGCTCGACGCAGACGATGTCCAGCGTCTGCATCAGGGTGTTGCGGCTCCAGGCGTTGACGGTATCCGGCGAGTGCGCGTCCAATGGCATCGGAGGGTGCTCCAAAACAGTTGATTTGACGCAAGTCTAGCATCCGTCCGGCACCGCGATGCATTGACAGCACTGCGCTTTGACTGCACGATGGGCGTACAGAACAGCTATCCGGCCGCAACGGCATGAATCCAGCACAACCGACCCTGTTCGTCGTGGACGACGACCCGGCCACCATCACCGTCGTCAACCGCATGCTCTCGGGCGAAGGCCGCATCCGCTTCGCCACCGACGGCGAATCGGCCTTGCGCCTGGCCCGCCTGAACCCGCCCGACCTGGTCCTGCTCGACATCGAGATGCCCGGCATGCGCGGACTGGACGTCTGCGCCGAACTGAAGCGCGACCCGCTGCTGCGCGACATTCCGGTGATCTTCCTGACCGGCCACGACGACGAAGCCACCGAAATCGCCGGCTTCGCCGCCGGCGGCGTGGACTTCATCGCCAAACCGCCGAGCGCCGCCCTGTTGCAGGCCCGCGTGCGCACGCACCTGCGGCTGAAGCAGATGTCCGACGCGCTGCGCGAAGCGGCCCTGATCGACGGGCTGACCGGCATCACCAACCGCCGCCGGTTCGACGAATCGCTGGCCTCCGAATGGCTGCGTGCCGTGCGCGCCCATCGGCCGCTGGCGATGGTCATGATCGACATCGACCACTTCAAGGCCTACAACGACCACTACGGCCATCTGGCCGGCGACGACGCCCTGCGCGACGTCGCCCAGGCGATGGAAGCGGCGCTGCTGCGGCCCGGCGACCACGTGGCGCGTTACGGCGGCGAAGAGTTCGTGCTGCTACTGCCGGAAACCGACACCGACGGCGCACTGGCCGTCGCCCGGCGCCTGCGCGAAGCGGTGGACGCCCTGGCGATTCCGCACGCGCACTCGCCGGTGGCGCCGCTACTGACCGTGTCGATGGGCGTTTCGGCATACGACGCCTCGTGCCGCGACTGGCGGCAAGCCGGCGCCGACGCCCGCAACAACGACGCCTTCCCGCCCTATACCGGCGAAGACCTGTTGGCCGCGGCCGACCACGCGCTGTATGCCGCGAAATCGGCCGGCCGCCACCGCGTGGCGTGGTTGCCCTTGGACCAGCGCGACCGGCCGGAGGCGGCGCAGGTGCGCATCGGCGACCATGACGGGGACTGAGCGCCCGAAACGCTCCTTCGGCCGGCTGGTGGCGCTGGCCAGGATGCCGGTGTGCGTCCTCCTCGTCGGCCTGCTGTGCTCCAGCCTGTATGCGCTGCAGCAACACCGTGCCAACAACCGCCTGGCCCAGGAGCGGCTTTTCCGCGCCAGCCAGGAAATGGCCGACACCCTGTCGCGGCGGCTGTATTCCTACGAGCACGGGTTGCGCGGCATGCGCGGGGTGATCATCACCGCCGGCGAACACGGCATAAACCGACGCGTCGTTTCCCGCTACAACCAATCCCGCTCCATCGACCGCGAATTCCCCGGCGTACGCGGTTTCGGCTTCATCCGGCGGGTTCCCGCGGACGGCGTGGACGCCTTCGTGGAAACCGCGCGGCAGGAAAACCCGCGCTTCGCGGTGCGCACCATCGCCGACAATCCGGGCGAGCGCTACATCATCCAGTACATCGAGCCGGCCCAGCGCAACCGCCAGGCCGTCGGCTTGGACATCGCCAGCGAGCCGCACCGCTGGCTGGCCGCCACGCGCTCGGCCCGCAGCGGAAACCCGACCCTGACCGGTCCGATCACCTTGGTGCAGGCAAAAAACGTGCCGCAACGGTCGTTCCTGGTCCTGCTGCCGGCCTATCGGGAAGGCTTGCCGATGGCGACCCCGGCCCAACGCCAGAAGGCCGTATTCGGCTGGGCCTACGCGCCGGTCATCAGCGACGAGGTCATCCGCGCCATCGGCCTGAACGAGCAGGATTACACGCTGTCGATCGCCGACATCGGCGACGGCGGCGAACTGGACCCGTTCTACCGCTCGCCGCAACCGGACGCCGACATCGTGCCGGGCCTGGCACGCAGCATGCGCCGCAACATCCTCGGGCGGCAATGGCTGATCGAGGTGCAGGCGCGCCAGG
>CAZRXZ010000111.1:0-4891 GCA_964604095.1 uncultured Arenimonas sp.
GCCGTGCGGGATGCAGAAGGTCTTGTGCAGGTTCAGGTGCGAGACGTCGGCGCCGAACTCGCCCGGACGCGACAGGCCGACCTGCGCGTTCATGTTGGCGCCGTCCATGTACACCTGGCCGCCGTAGCGGTGGACGATGTCGCAGATCTCGCGGATGCGCTCCTCGAACACGCCGTGCGTGGACGGGTAGGTCACCATCAGCGCGGCCAGGTTGGCGCCGTGCTTCTCGGCCTTGGCGCGCAGGTCGTCGACGTCGACGTTGCCGTCCTTGTCGCAGTCCACCACCACCACCTCCATGCCCACCATCTGCGCCGAGGCCGGATTGGTGCCGTGCGCCGAGGACGGAATCAGGCAGATGTTGCGGTGGCCCTCGCCGCGGGCGGCGTGGTAGGCGCGGATCGCCAGCAGGCCGGCGTATTCGCCCTGCGCGCCGGAGTTGGGCTGCAGGCTGACCGCGTCGTAGCCGGTGATCTCCACCAGCCAGCGTTGCAGGTCGTCGAACAGCGCGCGGTAGCCTTGGGCCTGTTCGGCCGGGCAGAACGGGTGCAGGTTGCCGAATTCCGGCCAAGTGACCGGAATCATCTCGGCGGTGGCGTTCAGTTTCATGGTGCAGGAGCCGAGCGGAATCATCGCGCGGTCCAGCGCCAGGTCGCGGTCGGCCAGCTTGCGCAGGTAGCGCAGCAGCTCGGTTTCCGAATGGTGTTCCTGGAAGATCGGATGCGTCAGGCAGGGCGTGGTGCGCAGCAGGTCGCGGGGCAGGGCCTCGGTTTCCGGTTGCACCCCGGCATAGGCCAGCTGGCCGCCGAACGCGCGCCAGACCGCCTCGACCACGGCCGGCGTGGTGGTTTCGTCCAGCGAGATGCCGAGTGCGCCGTCGCCGACCAGGCGGAAGTTGATCTGTTCGGCCGCGGCGCGCGCCACGATGGCCTCGCGTTGCGCGCCGACGTCCACGGTCACGGTGTCGAAGAAACGGCCGTCGCGCGGGGTGAAGCCGAGTTTTGCCAGGCCGGCGGCCAGCACCCGGGTGCGTTCATGCACATCGGCGGCGATGGCGCGCAGGCCGGCCGGACCGTGGTACACCGCGTACATCGAGGCCATCACCGCCAGCAGCACCTGCGCGGTGCAGATGTTGGAGGTCGCCTTCTCGCGGCGGATGTGCTGTTCGCGGGTCTGCAGGGTGAGCCGGTAGGCCGGCTTGCCGCGGGCGTCGATCGAGACGCCGATCAGGCGGCCGGGGATGTTGCGTTTGATCGCGTCGCGCACCGCCATGTAGGCCGCGTGCGGGCCGCCGTAACCCATCGGCACGCCGAAGCGCTGGGTGCTGCCGATGGCGATGTCGGCGCCGAGTTCGCCCGGCGGGGTCAGCAGGCACAGCGCCAGCGGATCGGCCGCGACCACGCTGAGCGCGCCGGCGGCCTTCAGCGCCGCGATCGGGCCGCGCAGGTC
The DNA here is from genome assembly GCA_964604095.1 of uncultured Arenimonas sp. Classification (GTDB taxonomy): domain Bacteria; phylum Pseudomonadota; class Gammaproteobacteria; order Xanthomonadales; family Xanthomonadaceae; genus Arenimonas. The sequence continues at coordinate 1,447 of CAZRXZ010000111.1, forward strand.
GCGCACCGCGCCGTGCGTGCCGGGGTATTGCAGCACCGCGCCGAACACGGCGTCGGCCTGCAGTTCGGTTTCCGGATCGCCGACCACGACATTCCAGCCCAGCGGCTCGGCGCGCATCTTCACCACCGCGATGGTCTGCGGATGGCATTCGGCGTCGACGAAGAAGGTCTTGGATTTGGATTTGGACACGCGCTCGGCCACGGCCATGGCTTCGGCGGCGGCGGTGCCTTCGTCCAGCAGCGAGGCGTTGGCGATGTCCAGGCCGGTCAGTTCGCAGATCATGGTCTGGTAGTTCAGCAGCGCTTCCAGGCGGCCTTGCGAGATCTCCGGCTGGTACGGCGTGTAGGCGGTGTACCAGGCCGGGTTCTCGAGGATGTTGCGCAGGATCACCAGCGGCGTGTGGGTGCCGTAATAGCCTTGGCCGATCAGCGAGGTGAACACGGTGTTGCGCGCGGCCAAGGCGCGCAGGCGCGCCAGCGCCTCGGTTTCGGAACAGGCGTCGCCCATGCTGGCCAGCGGCCCGGGCATGCGGATGTCGGCGGGCAGGGTTTCGGCCATCAGCGCGTCGAGGCTGTCGGCGCCGACGGTCTTGAGCATGGCGGCGATTTCCTCGGGCGAGGGACCGATGTGGCGGGAGGCGAAGTCGCGGGGTGCGGAAGCGGAGTGCAGGCTGGTCATGGCGGGTCTCGGGCGCGGCATAAACCGGGCCTTGCCTGCCCGGCGGCGGCGCCCCCTCTGTCTGTTCGCCTGAGAACGTTATCCCTTCGGCAGGTGCGGCGGCACCGTTTTTCAGAGTGTTGGACGCCGTACGGTCCTTTGGCCTGAGAGTTTCCGGGGCGGTTGCTCCTTCGGCGCTGGGCGGTTCCAGTCTCTCCCGCACGGCAGCGGGATTATAGCATCCGCCGGGCGTGCCCGGCCTCAGGCCGCGGTCGCGCGGGCGCTCAGGGCGCCGAAATAGTCTTCGGTGATCGCGGTCTGCTCGGCCGCGGTCTCGGCCTTGTTGACCCGGGCCCGGAAGCCGGCGGCGTCCGCCTGCTCGGCGCTGTACCAGCCCAGGTGCTTGCGGGCGATGCGCACGCCCTGCGGCTCGCCGTAGAATTCGTGCAGGTGCCGCAGATGGCCGAGCAGGATGTCGGCGATGTCCGCGATCGGCGGGTCCGGCAGCAGTTCGCCGGTTTCCAGGTAATGCCCGATCTGCCGGAAGATCCACGGCCGGCCCTGGGCGGCGCGGCCGACCATCACCGCGTCGGCGCCGGTGTAGTCGAGCACGGCCTTGGCCTTGACCGGGTCGGTGATGTCGCCGTTGGCCACCACCGGAATCGACAGCGCCTGCTTGACCGCGCGGATGGTGTCGTATTCGGCCTCGCCGGTGTAGAAGTCCTGCCGGGTGCGCCCGTGCACCGCCAGCGACTGGATGCCGCAGTCCTGCGCCAGCCGGCCGATGGCCACCGCGTTGCGCGTGTCCGGGCTCCAGCCGGTGCGGATCTTGAGCGTGACCGGCACCGCGACCGCGCGCACCACCGCGCTGAGGATCTCGGCCACCAGCCGTTCATCGCGCATCAGCGCCGAACCGGCCAGCACGTTGCAGACCTTCTTGGCCGGGCAGCCCATGTTGATGTCGATGATCTGCGCGCCGTGGTCGACGTTGAAGCGCGCGGCGTCGGCCAGCTGGCGCGGATCGGTGCCGGCGATCTGCACCGACACCGGCTCGGGTTCGCCGCGGTGGTCCATGCGGTGCACGGATTTGCTGGTGCGCCAGAAACGCGGATCGGAGATGGTCATTTCCGACACGCACAGGCCGGCGCCCATGCGCTTGCACAGGATGCGGAACGGTTTGTCGGTGACGCCGGCCATCGGCGCCAGCATCAGCCTCGGCGTGATCGCGTGCGGCCCGATGCGCATGGCTTAGCCGAATCGGGCGCGGATGTCGGCGCGGGTCGGCATCGCCAGCGCCGCGCCGGGACGTTCCACTTTGCAGGACGCGGCCTTGACCGCGAAGGCGCAGGCGTCGGGCAGCGCCGCGCCATGCGCCAGTTCGGCCGCCAGCGCGCCGTTGAAGCAATCGCCGGCGCCGGTGCTGTCGCGCACGACGACGTGCGGCGGCGGGAAATGGTGGAAGCCGGACGGCGTGCTCAGCAAGGCGCCGCGGCCGCCGAGGGTGATCACCGTGTCCGGGCAGGACAGGCGACGTGCCAGCACGTGCAGGGCCTCGGACGGCATCTCGGCCACGGCGTCGGCTTCGATGCCTTCGCCCAGGCCTCGCAGCAGGGCCGCGAACTCGCTTTCGTTCGGGCTCAGGATGTCGGCCAGGGCGTGCAGCGCGGCGGCTTCCGGCAGGGCCGGTGCCGGATTGACCAGGCAACGCACATCGGCCGCCTTGGCGATGCGCAGCGCCGCCTGCGCGGCGTCCAGATTGATTTCCTGCTGCACCAGCAACAGGCGTGCGCCGCGGATGGCGTCGGCCTGGGATTCGATGTGCGCGGGCGACAGCCGCAGATTGGCGGCCAGATCGACCAAAATACGGTTTTGGCCGGCATCATCCAGCCAAATGGCGGCGTTGCCGGTGGCCGAGCCGGCCACGCTCTGCCAGGCGCAGTCCAGCCCTTCGCCTGCGGCCAGTGCGCGGGCCGCGTCGGCCAAGGCGTCGTCGCCGAGCGCGGCGATGAACCGGGTCGGGCAGCCGAGCCGGTGCGCGGCCATGGCCTGGTTGAAGCCCTTGCCGCCCGGGCCTTGCGAAAAGCGGCCGGTGCGGGTCTCGCCGGCCTCCGGGCAGCGTGGCGTGCGCCAAACCAGGTCCTGGTTGTAGGAGCCCGCCACGACGATCATGGTCAGGCGCCGAGTTGCAGCAGCACGCCGGCGATGGTGGCGGTCATCAGGGTGGCGATCGAGCCGCCGAGCACCGCGCGCAGGCCGAAGCGGGCCAGGTCGGAGCGGCGTTCCGGCGCCAGCGAACCGATGCCGCCGATCTGGATGGCGATCGAGGCGAAGTTGGCGAAGCCGCACAGCGCGTAGGTCAGGATCAGGCGCGAGTGTTCGCTGATCGCGCCGACGCCGTCGCCGACCGGGGTCTGCGCCAGCTGCAGATAGGCGATGAACTCGTTCAGCACGATCTTCTGGCCGATCAGGCCGCCGGCGATGACGGCGTCGTTCCATTCGATGCCGATGACCCAGGCGATCGGCGCCAGCACGTAGCCCAGGATCAGGCCGAGGTTGAGCTTGACCGGCGCGGCGCCGGCGGCGGCACCTTCGTTCAGCATCATGTTGATGCTCTGGTAACCGGACAGGTGCAGGTCGCCGAACCAGCCGATGACGGCGTTGAGCATGGCGATCAGGGCCACGAACGCCAGCAGCATGGCGGCGATGTTGATCGCCAGCTTCATGCCGTCGGAAGCGCCGGCCGCGGCGGCGTCGATCACGTTCTTGCTTTCCTTCTCGACGTGCACGC
>CAZRXZ010000112.1:0-4870 GCA_964604095.1 uncultured Arenimonas sp.
CGACCGCCTGCAGGCCCTTGACCAGCAGTTCCGGCACGCGGTCGATCTTCACCAGGCGGCGTTCTTCCGTGCTGTTGCCGTACAAGGTGGCGATGCGCACCGGGTCGACCGTGGCCGAAGCCAGCGCGCGCCGGCTCTTGCCGTCGCGCAGGGACGCCACCCGGCCGGACACCAACAGCACCTCGAGCTGGCGTGAAGCCACGCGCCCGTCGACATCGAAGTACTCGCGCGTGGTCAGCCGGAAGCGGCCGCCGTCGCGGGCATAAGTGCCGGCGATGCGGCCCTGGCCGTCATCCTTGTAACCGCCGGCCTGCAGCTCCAACTCCAGGCTGGCGCCGTCCAGGCGCACGTTCGGCTTCAGCAGTAGCGGCCGGGCATAGACCTTGGTCGGCACCTGCCAGTTGAGCTGGGCGAACTGGTCGCGCACCTGCTTGTCGAGATACCAGAGATACGGCAACCCGACGCCGAGCGTCAGGCCGACGCCGAGCAACAGCAGGCGCCAGAGTCCGCGTTTGAGCAGGGAGCGTTTCGGTGCCGCGTCGTTATCGGATGTGTTCACGGGAAATCGGGGGCTGGGTTCGGCTCATTCTACCAGTTGCCGGCTTAGCCGAAGCGCCGGGCCTCGATCACGCCGGGCACCGCGTCCAGTTTGCCCAAGAGCGCGCTGAGTTGGCCGAAATCGGCCACCTTCAGGTTCATCCGCAGCTCGGCCATCGGCCCGCCCTGGGACAGGGTATTGACCCCGGCGATGTTGACGTTGGCCTGGGCGATCAGGTTGGTCAGGTCCTTCAGCAGCCATTTGCGGTCATAGGCGCGGATCAGGATCGCGACCTCGTAACGGCCGTCCTCGCGGCTGCCCCAATTCACCGGCAGGGCCCGCTCCGGATGCATGCGCAGCAGATAGGCCAGGCTGGCGCAGTTGCCGCGGTGGATGCTGACGCCCTTGCCCTTGGTCAGATAGCCGGTGATGGCGTCGCCGGGCACCGGCTGGCAGCAGCGCGCCAGCTGGGTCAGCAGGTTGCCGACGCCCTCCACGGTCAAATCGCCGCGGCCGGGCGCTTTCGGCGTGCGGCCGGCGCGGCGCGGCGCCGGCTCGGCGGCCGGCTGCGACTGCTCGTGCAAGGCGCGCGAAACCTGGCCGGGGCTGACTTCGCCCAGGGCCAAGGCCACGCACAGCTCGTCGCGGTCCGGCAGCTTGAGTTTCTCGAGCGCCGGCTTCAGGTCGGCCTGCATCAGCCCGATCCGGCGCAGCTCCTTGTCCAGCATCTCGCGGCCGTCATCCAGGTTGCGCTGGCGGTCGAGCCGGTAGAAATAGGCGCGGACCTTGTCGCGCGAACGCGAACTGGCCAAATAGGCGTTCGAGGCCAGCATCCAGTCGCGTTTGGGCGCGCCGGTCTTGCCGGTCATGATCTCGACCCGGTCGCCGGACTGCGGCTGGTACTCCAGCGGCACGATACGGCCGTTGACCTTGGCGCCGCGGCATCGATGGCCGACGTCGGTATGCACGTGGTAGGCGAAGTCCAGCACGGTACCGCCCGGCGGCAGGTCGATGACCTCGCCCTTGGGCGTCAGCAGGTATTTGCGGTCCTCGACCAGTTCGGTGCCGATGCCGGCCAGCAGCGCGGCCTCGTCGCCGCGGCTGTTCTCCAGCAGCTGCCGCATCTGCGCGATCTTGCGCTCGAACTCGCCCTGGGCCTTGCCGCCCTCCTTGTAACGCCAGTGCGCGGCCACGCCCATCTCGGCATGCTCGTGCATCTTCCAGGTGCGGATCTGCACCTCCAGGCCCAGGCCCTCCGGCCCGATCACCGCGGTGTGCAGGCTCTGGTAGTTGTTGCTCTTGGGCTGCGCGATGTAATCGTCGAACTCGCCGGGCACCGGCGCCCACAGCTGGTGCACCACGCCGAGCACGCTGTAGCAGGCCGCGATGTCCTCGACCAGCACGCGCACCGCGCGGATGTCGTACAGCGCCTCGAAATCGGACTGCTTGCGCTGCATCTTGCGCCAGATGCTGTAGATGTGTTTCGGCCGGCCGGCCACGTCGGCGTGGATGCCGGCCTGCGCCACCGCCTTGCGGATCTGGGTGATGGCGCGCTCGATGTAGCGTTCGCGTTGGGCGCGCTTCTCCTGCAGCTGGCGGGCCACGGCCTGGTACTGCTGCGGCTGGCGGATGCGGAACGCCAGGTCCTCCAGCTCCCACTTCAGCTGCCAGATGCCGAGCCGGTTGGCCAGCGGCGCGTGGATGTCGAAAGTCAGGTCGGCCAGCGCGCGCGCCTCGGCTTCCGGCCAGTGCACGGCCTTGCGCATCTGCAACAGCTGCCAGGCCAGCAGGATGATCAGCACCCGCAGGTCCAGGATGATGGCCAGCAGCAGCCGGCGCAGGCCTTCGTGACCGCCGCCGGGGCCGCGCTCGCGGTAGATGTCCCAGACCTTGCGCGAGGCGTTCAGGCCATCCAGCAGGCGTGCCTGCTCGGGCTTCAGCGGGAAATCGTCGTCCTGCATGGCCGGGCACAGGTACACGGCCGAGGCCAACAGCATGTCGGCGTCGGCCGACAACCCCGACAGCAACTCCCACAGGCGCAGGGTATCGTCCAGGGTGGCGGCGTCCATCACCGCGCCGACACGCTCGGCCAGCGCGGCGCACTCGGGCCGGGCCAGCCAGGGGGCAAGCCGGGAATCGGCGGACGGCGGAGGCGGTTTTCTGGGCACGGCGGCGGGATTTTGCATTACACTCCACGACAGTATGTCAAAAAAACCGGGGGCGGTATGAAACATTTCCTGCTTTTTTCCGCGCTGGCGCTGGCTTCCTGGCAAGCCGCCGGGCAATCCGCCGAAGGCGCGTCCATCAAGGACCGCATGAGCGCGGAACAGTTCCGCGCGGCCGGCCTGCACAAGCTCAGCGAGGCCGAACTGAAACAGCTGGACGCCTGGTTCAACGGCGAGAAGACCGTGGTGGTCGAGAAGGTCGTCGAACGCACGGTCGAGGTCGAGAAGAAGGAAGACACCAGCGACGTCAACAGCAACCTGGTCGGCGAATTCCGGGGCTGGCGCGGCTATACCAGCTTCAACCTGGCCAACGGCCAGGTGTGGATGCAGGCCGAGGCCGGCGAGCTGTACACCAGCAAGCTGACCGACCCGAAAGTGCGCATCGTGCACAGCAGCTTCTCGGGCTGGAAGCTGCAGGTCGAAGGCTACAACAGCTGGATCAAGGTCAAGCGCGTCAAATAAGCGCGGCCAGCTGTTTGGCCAGACGTTTCTCGGACACGGCGCCTTTGAGCGCCAGTTCCTGCGCGAACACCTGCACGTTCAGCTCCTCCACGTCCTGCCGGAAGCGGGCGACGTCCGCCTCGACGTCACGGCCGGCATCCATCAGGGCCGCCGAGGCGTCGTTGAAGGCCTTGACCGAGAGCATGCGCGCCTGGTCCTTGGCCGGATCCTGCAAGGCGCGCTCCTGGCGCAAGGCCAGCGCCTTCAGATAACGCGGCAGCTGCGCCAGCATCGGCGCCGGCGTGGCCGACAGGAAGCCCGGGAACACCAAGCGGCCGAGCCGCGCCTTGATGTCGGCCAGATTGCCGCTGGCCCAGCCCATCAGCGGCGGATTCATGCCACCACGCAGCTTGACCACCCACTTCAGGCACTCTTCCAGCAGACTCAGCACCGCCATGCTGCGCGCGAACAGCTGTTGGCCGATCTGGCGCTGCAGGCTTTCGAACGCGGCCGGATCGCGGATGCCGGCCAGATCCTGCGCCAGCAGCTCGTTGCAGGCGGCCTGCACGCAGTCGGCGCGCAGTTTCTCGGCCGACTCGATGGTGGCGTACACCATGCCCAGTTTGGCGTCGACCGGCAATTGCTTGGCGGCGCTCTTGCGTTTGTCGGCCAGGGCCGTCAGCAGGAAATGCCGCACCGCCGATGCATGCTGCGCGTCGGCCTCGGCCGCCGTGGCCAAGGCCTGCAGACGGACCGCACCTTCGGACAGCACCAGTGCCGGATAGGCGGTCAGGCCTTCGGCGGTATCCAGGGTGCGCGGAACCGGTTGCTCGGGGAAGCGCGCCAACGGCGCTTGGCTGAACCACTGCCCGGCCTGTTCGGAGAACGCGCGTTCGGCGGCCTCGGCGAAACGCGCCTTGAGCTCGGCCAGATCGCGCGACTGCGCCAGCATGCGGCCCTGCCGGTCGGCCAAGCGCAGGTTCATGCGCAGATGCGGCTCCAGCTGCTCGGGCTGGAAATCCAACGCGGTCACCGGCGCGCCGGTGCTGCGGGTCAGAAAGCGCGCCAGCGCGCCTTCCAGGCTGTCGGCATCGGCCTGCGGATGCGCCTGGCTGAAGGCGCGCGCGAAATCCGGGGCCGGCACGTAATTGCGGCGCAAGGTCTTGGGCAGGCCGCGGATCAGCGCCGCGGCGCGGTCTTCGGCCAAGCCCGGCACCAACCAGCTCAGGCGCGCCGCATCGAGCGCGTTCAGCAGATGGATCGGCACATCCAAGGTCACGCCGTCGTCGGCCTCGCCGGGGCTGAACCGGTAATGCAAGGCCAGCCGGTTATTGCCGAGCGCGAAGAAATCCGGAAAGCGCGCCCCTTCGCTGGCCTCGGCCTGCATCAGGTCTTCCAGGCGCCAGAGCAGGCCCTGCTTCTTGGCCTCCGGCAGGCCGCGGTACCACTTGTCGAGCGCCTCGGATGAGCTGATGTCGGCGGGAATGCGGTCGAGATACCAACGCGCCTGCCAATCCTCGTCGGCCACCAGGCCGCTGCGCCGCTGCTTGGACTCCTCCTCCAGCGCGGTTTCCAGCACCTTCCGGTTGCGCGCGATGAAGCCGGCGCGGCTGTCGATCTCGCCGGTCAACAGCGCCTGGCGGATGAAGATCGCATGCGACTCCTC
>CAZRXZ010000113.1:0-4812 GCA_964604095.1 uncultured Arenimonas sp.
GCGGCGGATGTCGGCGGCCGGCACATGGCCTTCGATCACATAGCCGCCCACCACCGCGGTGTGGCAGGAGCCGAGCCTGGCCGGCATGCCCAGGCGCTTGCGCTCCGCGCCGGTGTCGTTCACGTCCTTGGCGCTCACCTGGAAGCCGTTTTTCTGGAGATGCTCGATCCACAGGTGGCAACAGCCGCAGTACGGGCTCTTGTACACGGTGACGCCGAGCAGGGATTGCGCGAACGCGGCGCCGGCCACGGTCAGGGCGAGCAGGGCGGTCAACAGGCGCAGGCGGAAGGCGGTCATGGCGGGCTCCGGAATGAGGGACGCAGGCATTCTACCCAGCGGGACGTGCTTTGGGGCGGTGAGTGCGACCGGCGGGCGGATTTCATGACCAATGGCCCTGTTGCCGGGCGCGGATTGGTGTTTAGCTAGGCAAGCAGGGTGACGCCCTGAGTCGGTGTACGTTCCCGGCGCCGCACCCGATGGGGTGTCGGCGGCGGGGTAGTTCTTGCTAAAAAGAGAATGAACGTTTACACTACGCCACTAATTTCTGACCCTCCGGACTTCCTATGGCCATCTCCATGCCCCGTCTGACTCCTCTTGCCTTGGCTCTCGTGCTTGCCGCCTGCAGCGGCGGCGAAGGCGCCCCGCCGCCGCCCGGCGCCACCGAGGTCACCGTCGTGACCCTGAAAGCCGCGCCAGTGACCCTGACCCGCGAACTGCCGGGCCGCACCGTGGCCTCGGCCGTGGCCGAAGTCCGGCCGCAGGTCAGCGGCATCATCCAGCGCCGTCTGTTCACCGAAGGCGGCTTGGTGCGTCAGGGCCAGGCCCTGTACCAGATCGACGACGCCGTGTACCGCGCCAGCGACGACAGCGCCCGCGCCGCCTTGGCCCGCGCCCAAGCCACGCTGACCACCGCACGCCTGAACGCCCAACGCAGCGCCGAGCTGGTCAAGATCGACGCGGTCAGCAAGCAGGACGACGACGCCGCGCAGGCCGCCCTGCGCCAGGCCGAAGCCGACGTGAAGGCGGCCCAAGCCGCGGTCCGCGCCAGCGGCATCAATGTCGGTTACGCCCGCATCAGCTCGCCGATCAGCGGCCGCATCGGCCGCTCGGCCGTCACCCAAGGCGCCTTGGTCAGCGCCGGCCAGGCCGAGGCCTTGGCCACCGTGCAGCAGATCGATCCGATCCACGTCGACCTGACCCGCTCCAGCGCCGAACTGCTGGCCCTGCGCAAGGGCATCGCCGCCGGCAGCCTGAGCGGCGCCGACAGCCTGCCGGTCAAGATCCTGCTCGAAGACGGCAGCGAATACGCGCAGACCGGCCGCCTGGCGTTCGCCGAAGCCACCGTCGATCCGTCCACCGGCAGCACCGTGCTGCGCGTGGTGGTGCCGAACCCGGACGGCCTGCTGCTGCCCGGCATGTACGTGCGCGCGGTGGTCGGCAGCGGCCTGCGCGCCGACGCCGTGCTGGTGCCGCAACAGGGCATCAGCCGCGATCCGACCGGCGGCGCCAGCGCCATGGTGGTCGGCAAGGACGGCAAGGTCGAAGCGCGCCAAGTCACCGTCAGCCGCACCGTCGGCGACCAATGGCTGGTCGAATCGGGCCTCAAGGCCGGCGACAAGGTCATCGTCGAAGGCCTGCAGAAGATCGGCCCCGGCGCACCGGTGAAAGCCGTCGAAGCCGGCGCCAAGGCCGCTCCGGCCGCCAAATAAGGAACCCCCTCCATGGCACGATTCTTCATTGACCGGCCGATCTTCGCCTGGGTCATCGCGATCATCATCATGCTGGCCGGCGCCCTGGCGCTGACCCGCCTGCCGATCTCGCGCTACCCGCAGATCGCGCCGCCCACGGTCTCCATCAACGCCGTGTATCCGGGCGCCTCGGCGCAGGCGGTCGAGAACTCGGTGACGCAGATCATCGAGCAGTCGATGACCGGCCTCGACGGCCTCGACTACATGTCCTCGACCAGCGATTCCAACGGCTCGGTCGGCGTCACCCTGACCTTCAAGAGCGGCACCGACCCCGACACCGCGCAGGTGCAGGTGCAGAACAAGCTGCAGGCCGCCACGCCGCTGCTGCCGGCGGTGGTGCAGCAGCAGGGCCTGAGCGTGAACAAAGCCAGCACCGGCTTCCTGCAGGTGCTGGGCTTCGTGTCCGAAGACGGCAGCATGGACCGCAACGACATCTCCGACTACGTGTCGTCCACCATCGTCGAGCCGCTGTCGCGCGTGCCGGGCGTGGGCGGCGTGCAGGTGTTCGGCGGCAAGTACGCCATGCGCATCTGGCTGAACCCGGACAAGCTGAACGCCTACAAGCTGGCGCCGTCCGACGTGATCTCGGCCATCCAGGCGCAGAACGCGCAGATCGCGGTCGGCCAGCTCGGCGGCACGCCGGCCATCGACGGCCAGCAGATCAACGCCACCATCACCGTGCAGGACCGCCTGCAGACCCCCGAGCAGTTCCGCGCCATCGTGGTGCGCGCCAACCGCGACGGCTCGACGGTGACGCTGGGCGATCTCGCCCGTGTCGAACTCGGTTCCGAGAGCTATTCGGTGATCAGCCGCTACAACGGCCAGCCGGCCTCGGGCGTGGCCGTGATGCTGGCCACCAACGCCAACGCGCTGGAGACCTCCGACGCCGTGGCCGCGCTGATGGAGGAGATGAAGCCCTCGTTCCCGAAAGGCCTGAAGGTGGTGGTGCCGTTCGACACCACGCCGTTCGTGCGCGTCTCCATCAACGAAGTGCTGAAGACCCTGCTGGAAGCGGTGGTGCTGGTGTTCCTGGTGATCTACCTGTTCCTGCAGAACTTCCGCGCCACCCTGATCCCGACCATCGCGGTGCCGGTGGTGCTGCTGGGCACGCTCGGCATCCTGCTGGCGCTCGGCTTCTCCATCAACATGCTGACCATGTTCGCCATGGTGCTGGCCATCGGCCTGCTGGTCGACGACGCCATCGTGGTGGTCGAGAACGTGGAGCGGGTGATGAGCGAGGAGGGCCTGAGCCCGCTCGAAGCCACCCGCAAATCGATGGACCAGATCACCGGCGCGCTGGTCGGCATCGGCCTGGTGCTGGCCGCGGTGTTCGTGCCGATGGCGTTCCTGACCGGCTCGACCGGCGTCATCTACCGCCAGTTCACCGCCACCATCGTCTCGGCCATGGCGCTGTCGGTGCTGGTCGCCATCGTGCTGACGCCGGCCCTGTGCGCCACCATGCTCAAGCCGCTGAAGAAGGGCGAGCATCATGGCGAGAAGGGCTTCTTCAAGTGGTTCAACGCCAAGTTCGACAGCGGCAACGCGCGCTACCAGGGTACCGTGCGCCGCATGCTGTCGCGCGGCGGCCGCTTCCTGCTGATCTACGCCGCGCTGGCCGGCGCGATGGCGCTGGTCTACGCGCGCGTGCCGTCCTCGTTCCTGCCGGACGAAGACCAGGGCGTGCTGTTCACCATCGTGCAGACCCCGGTCGGCGCGACCCAGCAGCGCACCCAGAAGGTGATGGAGCAGGTCGAGTCGCATTACCTGAAGAACGAGACGCGCGACCTGGAGTCGGTGTTCGCGGTGCAGGGCTTCAGCTTCGCCGGCAGCGGCCAGAACAACGGCATGGTGTTCGTCAAGCTCAAGGACTGGGAAGAGCGCACCACCGCCGATTCCAGCGTGAACGCGATGGCCGGCCGCGCCATGGGCGCCTTCAGCCAGATCAAGGACGCCATGGTGTTCGCCATCGCGCCGCCGCCGGTCACCGAGCTCGGCACCACCGGCGGCTTCAACCTGTACCTGAAGGACAGCAACAACCAGGGCCACCAGGCGCTGATGGCGGCGCGCAACCAGCTGCTCGGCGCCGCGTCGCAGAGCAAGCTGCTGCAGGGCGTGCGCCCGAACGGCCAGGAGGACACGCCGCAGTTCCGCCTCGACATCGACACCGAGAAGGCGGCCGCGCTCGGCGTCACCGTCGACGCCATCAACAGCGCGCTGTCGGTGGCCTGGGGCGGGCGCTACATCGACGACTTCGTCGACCGCGGCCGGGTCAAGCGCGTGTACGTGCAGTCCGACGCCGAGTTCCGCATGGTGCCGGAGGACTTCCAGCGCTGGTCGGTGCGCAACAGCGCGGGCGCCATGGTGCCGGTGTCGGCGTTCTCCAGCCAACGCTGGGAATACGGCTCGCCGCGCCTGGAGCGCTATAACGGCGTGCCGGCGGTGAACGTCACCGGCCAGGCCGCGCCGGGCGTGTCCTCGGGCGACGCCATGGCCGAGATGGAGCGTCTGGCCGCGCAGCTGCCGCCGGGCTTCAGCCTGGAGTGGAGCGGCCAGTCCTACCAGGAACGCGTGGCCAACGCGCAGACGCCGATGCTGTACGCGCTGTCGCTGCTGGTGGTGTTCCTGTGCCTGGCGGCGCTGTACGAAAGCTGGTCGATCCCGAGCGCGGTGCTGATGGTGGTGCCGCTGGGCATCCTGGGCACGGTGCTGTTCACCTGGCTGCGCGGCCTGGAGCGCGACGTGTACTTCCAGGTCGGCATGCTGACCACGGTCGGCCTGTCGAGCAAGAACGCGGTGTTGATCATCGAGTTCGCCAAGGCCAACCTGGAAAAGGGCATGGGCCTGGTCGATGCCACCATCGCCGCCATCCGCGACCGCCTGCGGCCGATCCTGATGACCTCGATCGCGTTCGGTTTCGGCGTGCTGCCGCTGGCCTTGGCCACCGGCGCCGGCTCCGGCGCGCAGCGCGCGATCGGCACCGGCGTGGTCGGCGGCATGCTGGCCGGCACCTTCCTCGGCATTTTCTTCATCCCGCTGTTCTTCGTGAGCGTGCGGCGTTTGATCG
>CAZRXZ010000114.1:0-4806 GCA_964604095.1 uncultured Arenimonas sp.
ATGGCTCGCGTGTTCAGCGGCTCCAACACCTGGGCGTAACTCGGAGTATGGATAATACCCTTGCTGCGCGCATGCGTGCTGTTGTCGAGCCAGTCGGGGCTCCATGGCAAATCCAGGAACTCCGCGATGCGCCGCGTACCGGATTCCGGATCGGAGACCAGACCCTCATAACGGGAAACCAACACGGGCATAGCCAATTCAGGCTCCAACCGTTTCCAGTAGGCCACCATCTCGACATACAGCTCGACGATTCGGCCGAAATGCGAAAACGCGCCATCAAGCACCGTCGACCGCAGATTCTGCATATAGCAGCTCAGGATCACATCGAGCGGATGCCGCAAAGCCAAGATGATGTGCGCTTGCGGGAAAAGCGCCCGCACCAAAGGCAATCGCGCCCAATTCAGCGGATTCTTGTCCACCAGGCGCTCGCCTTTGCCCGCGGAAGCCTTGGATTCGGCCTGCGCGAAATAATATGCGCGCAAGCGGCCGATCTGCTCGGGTGCCAATTCATGCAACTGCTCCGGATAGCGCAGACCGAGTTCCTGCAGCTTCAATAGGGTTTTCGGAAGAAACGGTTGTTCGTCAAACGAAACCAAGGACGATCGCGCGTCGAGAATCTGTTCCAACAGCGTGGTACCGGAACGCGGAAAGCCGACCACGAACACCGGGTCGGGATGGCCATCCGAAGGCGGGGCGGACGGCCAGCGCCCCGGCACCGGCGCCCGCAACAGGCTGAAGAAGTCCAGGGCCTGGAGGTCGCCGCGGGAGCCGCCGACGACGCGATTGCGGATATCGTGTGCCTGATTCAGCGTCTGCCAGGCCTCGGGATAACGCTTGGCCTTATCAAGGCTCTGCGCCAACTCGAAGCCGACTTGGCTTTTCCACAGCGGATTACCGTCGCCGTCCCGCCATGCATGCTGGAGCAACGCGCATGCGCCAGCGTAATCGCCGTCGCGGAACGCCGATTTGCCGCGCAGATGATCGAGCGCGGCCTGCCGCGGCGGCGTATCGGCATATCGGGCTGCCGAAGCCAGTGCGTCGCGCATCTGCGGCAGGTCATTCGCGCGCTCGTAGGCGCCGGCAAGACCCAGCCAAGACTCGAAGTGCGCGGGGGTTCGCGCAAGAACGCCCTGGTATTCCTCGATGGCACGCATGAACTGGCCGGTCTGCAGGAACAGCCCAGCCACGTGAAAGCGCGCGCCTGGCGGCAAGTCAGCACTCGGTAGCGCATTCAAGTCGGCCAGCGCCATGTCCCAGCGGTCGAGCTCTACCGCCAAACGGGCACGGAATATCCGGAAATCGACATCGCCCGGGCTGGCCGCAATAGCCGCGCCGATGTGCTCTAACGCCTCGGGATGGTGACCCAGGCCTGCCAAAGCCCGCGCCATGCAAAAGCGCACGAATGCATCCACGGAGACCTCGGACGCCACCTTATGCAGGACATCATAGGCTTCCGCAAAGCGGCCCACATCACACAGCGCACTGCCGAGATTGATGTAGTCCGACGCTCTGCCGCCGGCTTCGGCCGCATGCCGGAACCATTCGACAGACTGTTGCGGTCGGCCGGAGCGGAACATCGCGATAGCCATCGTGCCCAACAGGTCCGGATGCCCGGGATGCTTGGCCAGGCCTTCCTGCAGGATGCGCTCGACCGACGGCCAATCACCGTGTTGCATGGCCTGCCCGGCCGCTGTGAGAATCTGTTCGGGGATCATCGCCGATACCGCCTGGGGAAAGGCCTAGTGTAACAAGCGCCGAAGCTCAGGACTTCAGCGCCAAGCCGCCGGCCATCAACAGCAGAAAGGCCGCGAACAGCTGCTTCAGCCGCGCGGCCGGCAGGGCGTGCGCCCAGCGCGCACCCAGAGGCGCGAACAGCACCGAGGCCGCCGCCACGCCGAGCGCGGCGGGCAGATAGACATAACCGAGCGAATGCGCCGGCATCGGATGCGGATTGGCCGACTGCGCATACGTGAGCGCCGCGGCCACGGCGATGAACACGCCGCACACCGCCGAGGTCGCCACCGCCTTCACCGCCGGCACGCCGCGCCAGATCAAGGCCGGCACCGTCATGCTGCCGCCGCCGATGCCGACCACGGAAGACACCGCGCCGACCAACACACCGAAACCGCTCCAGCGCCAACCGCCCACCTGCGATACCCCGGTCGCGGCGGGCCTGGGCCAATCGGCCAACAGTTGCAACGCCACCGCCGCGCAATAGAGCACCACCGCCCAACGCAGCCCGGGGCCGGCCCACTGCACCACGCCCAAACTGGCCACTACCGCGCCCAGCAACATACCGGGCACCAGCCAGGCCACCGTCGGCCACAGCACGGCCGCGCGCCGATGATGCGCCCAGGCCGACGACAGACCGGTCAGCACGATGCTGGCCAGCGAACTGGCCAAGGCGACCGGCACCACCACGGTCTCCGGCACGCCCTGCGCCGGCAACAGCAGGATCAGCGCGCCGACCAGCAACAGCCCGCCGCCGACACCGAGCAAGCCCGACAGGATGCCGGCGCCGATGCCCAAGACTGGATAAATCCACCATGCCGCCATATGCTTGAAGACCTGTGTTCACCGGAAAAAACGCGTATGCGCACCACTTCGCCTGCCGCCGCGGCACTCGTGCTCGCCGCCCTGTTCGCCATGCCGGCCGGCGCACAGACACCGGTTCCGCAAGCGGCGGAACTGCGTGCGGCATTTGCGCAGGCCAAGAACGGCAGTTTACCCGATGACGCCCGCGCCCGACTGGCCAAGCACCCGCTCCGGCCTTGGCTGGACGCGCTGTCCTGGCGCAGCGGCATCGCGCAGGCCGATGGCGCGCGCGTGGACGCGTTGCTGTCCCAAGACCCGGACCTGCCATCCAGCGCCTGGCTGGTCAAACAATGGCGCGGCGAGTTGATCCGCCGCCAGGACTGGCCGGCGGTGGCGGTCTGGAACGCGCGCCACCCCGACGATGGCGCGGCCAGCCGATGCGCGGTGCTGCTGTCGGTGGATGCCGGCGCCCGCGATTACGCCTGGCAACAGAACGCGCTGGCGTTATGGTTGAACGAGAGCAAGCCGCCCGCTCCTTGCGCAGCGGTGTTCGAGACCCTGAAGTCGGCCGGCGCGATCGATGCCGTACGCGCCTGGCAACGCTTCGATAAATTGCTGGCCGCCGGCGTCCGCGAGCGCATGCCGGAGGCCGTGGCCGCGCTGCCCGCCGCCGATGCCGCGCTGGCCGGGCGCTATCTGGCTTTTCTCGACGGCAATGCCGCCGACACCGCCTGGCCGGACGACGACCGCGGCCGGCGCGTGCTGCAGCAAGGACTGCTGAACCTGGCCAAGCGCGATCCGGCGCAGGCGGAACGGCTGCTGGCCACCGTGCCGTCGGCCACCGGATTCAGCGCCGAACAGCGCAATGCGGTGCTGTCGGAAATCGCGCTGTGGTCCTTGGTCGATTACCTGCCGGATGCGGAACGGCGCTATCTCGCGGTTCCCGAGGCCGCGCGCAGCGCCAACCTGCGCGAATGGCGGATGCGCAACGCCTTCCACGCCGCCGACGACGCCAGGACGCTGACGGCGTTCGAGCAGCTGTTGCCGGCGCAGCGCGAGGAGCCGCGCTGGCGTTATTTCAAGGCGCGTGTGCTACAGCGTCTGGGCAAAGACGACGAGGCCATGGTCTTGTACCGGCAGGCCGCGCAATCGGCCAGCTACCACGGCTGGCTGGCGGCCGAGCGCCTCGGCACGGATTATGCGTTCTGCCCGATGGAGCCGCTGACCGACGCCAAAGAACACGCGGCGCTGCACCGCAATCCGGGACTGCGGCGCGCACTCTGGCTCTGGCAGCTGGGCGAGGCCAACACCGCGATCTGGGAGTGGAACGCGGCCTATCCCGGCCTGAGCCCCGCGCAACGGCGCGCCGCGCTGGCGATGGCGCGCGATGTGGGCTGGTACGACCGCGCGGTGTTCTCGCTGGATGCCGACGACGCCAGCCAGCGCCTGTACAGCGTGCGCTTCGCCACGCCCTACAACGAGGCCTTCGACGCCGCCGCGGCGCGCTTCGGCATCGACCGCAGTTGGCTGACCGCGCATGCACGCGCCGAAAGCGTATTCATGCCTGAAGTGACCTCCGGTGCGGATGCCCGCGGCCTGCTGCAGTTGCTGCCCACGACCGCCGAACGCATCGCCCAGCGCAACGGCATGCCCTGGGAGGGTGCGGCATCGCTGTACCGGCCGGAAGTGAACATCCCGCTCGGCGCCGGCGCCTTGCGCGAAGTCATCGACGGCTACCAGGGCCGCGCCTGGCTGGCGATCGGCGCCTACAACGCCGGGCCGACCGCCGTGAACCGCTGGCTGGCGGCGCGCCCGTCGCTGGAACCGGAATTCTGGATCGAAACCGTGCCGTACAAGGAAACGCGCGAATACATTCCGCGCGTGCTGGCGTTCAGCGTGATCTACGATTGGCGGCTGCAGCGGCCGGTCAGGCCGATCACGCAGCGCCTGACCGGCGATTTCGGGCAAACGGCGCGCGCGGTGGCCTTGCGTTGCCCGCGCCCCGTGCCGGCGAAGAAACCCCGATGAAGGCCTATCTGGTCGGCGGCGCGGTGCGCGACGCCCTGCTTGGCCTGCCGGCAGGCGACCGCGACTGGGTCGTGGTCGGCGAAACCCCGGAATCGATGGCCGCGGCCGGCTTCCGTCCGGTCGGCGCCGACTTCCCGGTATTCCTGCATCCGCGCAACGGCGAGGAATACGCGCTGGCGCGCACCGAGCGCAAGACCGCGCCGGGCTACCGCGGCTTCGTGTTCCATGCCGACGCCGCGGTG
The DNA here is from genome assembly GCA_964604095.1 of uncultured Arenimonas sp. Lineage (GTDB taxonomy): Bacteria > Pseudomonadota > Gammaproteobacteria > Xanthomonadales > Xanthomonadaceae > Arenimonas. Next base: position 4,806 of record CAZRXZ010000114.1, read on the forward strand.
A
>CAZRXZ010000115.1:0-4781 GCA_964604095.1 uncultured Arenimonas sp.
GCGCAGTTCATGCCTTGGCCGTGGAACGGCACCATCGCGTGCGCGGCGTCGCCGACCAGCACGGCGCGGTCGCCGTGGTGCCAACGGTCGAGGTACAGCGTCGATAACGGGCTCTCGGGATTGTGCGCCCAGTCGTGCTCGAAATCGGCGATCAGTGCCAGCGCGTCCGGGAACTGGGCACGGAAGAACGCGCGCGCGTCCTCCGGCCTGCGGATGCGGTCGAAGCCGGTGTCGCCGGTGGCCGGCAGGAACAGGGTGACGGTGAAGGTGCGTTCGGTGTTCGGCAGCGCGATGCACATGTAGCCGCCGCGCGGCCAGATATGCAGGCTGTTGCCGTCGAGACGGAAGCCGCCGTCGTCGGCCGGCGGAATCTCCAGTTCGCGGTAATGGTGGCCGAGCGCCTCGCTGCGGGCGCTGACCGAACCGGCGGCCACCATCGCCTGCCGCACCGCCGAACCGGCGCCGTCGGCGCCGACCAGGCGCTCGAAACGCTCCACATGCTCGACGCCATTCCGGGTGAGGGTGAAGTGGCCGGCGTCGAGGTCGATGGCGCCGATGTGCGCGCCGAATTCGATGTGCACGCCCTGGGCCTCGGCGGCGTCGATCAGCGCCCGGTTCAGGCGACCGCGGTGCACCGACCAGATGACCTCGGAGTCGTCCTTGCCGTAACGCAGGAAATTCTGCCGGCCGTCGGCGTCGTGCACCATGCGGCCGCGCATCATCACCGTCTGCGGCATCACCGCGGCGTCCAGCCCGGCCTGCCGCAGCACATGCAGGCCGCGGTAGGCCAGGGCCAGGTTGATCGAGCGTCCGCCCTCGTCGCCGGCGCGGCGCGGATCGGGGCGCTTTTCGAACACCCGCACCGAATGCCCGCGGCGCACCAGCAGCACGGCGAGCAGGGTGCCGGCCAGTCCGGCGCCGATGATATGCACCGGTTGCGCCTTCATTGCGCGTCCGCCCACTGCTTGATCACGCGCACGGCGTGATAGCAGTCGCCGAAGCGGTTGTACAGCGGCGTCGGCGACAGCCGGATCACGTCCGGTTCGCGCCAGTCGCCGACCACGCCTTCGGCCATCAGGTGTTCGAACAGGGCGCGTCCGGCCGTGCGTCCGGCCACCACCTGCAGGCTGAGCTGGCAGCCGCGGCGTTCCGGTTCGGACGGCGTCACGTTGCGGATCACGCCCGGCAGCTCCTGCGCGATCAGTTTCGCGAGATAGCCGGTCAGGGCTTTCGATTTGCGGCGCAGGGCGTCGCGCCCGGCCTGCTGGAAGATCTCCAGGGACGCGCGCAGCGGCGCCATGGCGAAGATCGGCGGGTTGCTGAGCTGCCAGCCGTCGGCGCCCGGCGTGCCTTGGAATTCCGCGCCCATCTTGAAGCGGGTGTCCTGGCGGTGGCCCCACCAGCCGTTGAAGCGCGGCAACGCGGACCGGGCGTGGCGTTCGTGCACGAAGGCGCCGGCGATCGCGCCGGGGCCGGCGTTCAGGTATTTGTAGCTGCACCAAGCGGCGAAGTCGGCGCCGGAGGCGTGCAGCTGCAACGGCAGGTTGCCGACCGCATGCGCCAGATCGAAGCCGACCCGGCTGCCGTAGGTATGTCCGAGCACGCTGATGGCGCGCAGGTCGAACACCTGGCCGGTGCGGTACTGCACGCCGGGCCAGAGGATCAAGGCCACCCGGTGGCCGTGCTCGGCCATCACCTGGGCCAGCGCGCCCTCGGCCACCAGCCCGGTGTCCGGGTCGGCGGCGACTTCGATCAGGCACTCGGCCGGATCGAAGCCGTGGAAGCGGATCTGCGATTCGACCGCATAGCGGTCGGACGGGAACGCGCCCTGTTCGATCACGATGGCCGGCCGGATCGCGGTCGGGCGGTAGAAGCTCACCATCAACAGGTGCAGGTTCACCGTCAGCGAGTTCATCGCCACCACTTCCACCGGCTTGGCGCCGACGCATTCGGCCAGCAGGTCGCGCAGCTCGCCGTGGTAGGGCATCCACGGATGCTTGGCGTGGAAGTGGCCCTCCACGCCGTAGGCGGCCCAGTCGTCGAGTTCCTGCTGCAGCGCGGCGCGTACGGTTTTCGGTTGCAGGCCGAGCGAGTTGCCGCAGAAATACCATTGGTCGCGGCCTTGGTGCTGCGGGATATGGAACATGGCGCGGAAGTGCGCCAGCGGATCGGCCAGGTCCTGCGCCAACGCGTAGGCTTCGGTGAACAGGGCCTTCATGGCGCGAACCGCCGTGCGTCCAGACCGAGCCAGGACAGCGCGGTGCGGTGGAACAGCTGCGCGTCGGCCTCGGCGCCGAGCGCCAGGCCGAGGATGCCGGAGCCCGGTTCCTGTTCGCCGAGCGGGAACGGGTAGTCGGTGCCGAGCATGATGCGGTCCAGGCCGACGGTGTCGATCAGGTAGCGCAGGGCGCGGCCGTCGTGCACGCAGGAGTCGAAATACAGGCGGCGAAGGTAATCGCGCGGATTGCCCGGGTTGTCGGTGGCGACCAGGTCCGGACGCATGTGGAAGCCGTGTTCGATGCGGCCGATGCTGTACGGGAAGCTGCCGCCGCCGTGCGCCAGCATCACCTTCAGGCGCGGAAAGCGTTCCAGCACGCCGCCGAAGATCAGCGCGCAGGCCGCACGGCTCTGTTCGGCCGGCATGCCGACCAGCCAGGGCATCCAGTATTTCGGCATCGACTCGGCGCCCATCATGTCCCACGGGTGCACCAGGATGGCGGCGCCCAGGTCCTGCGCGGCCTCGAAGAACGGCTGCAGTTCGGCGGCGTCCAGGTTCCAGTCGTTGACGTGCGAACCGATCTGCACGCCGTTCAGGCCGAGCTGGTCGATGCAGCGTTCCATCTCCTGCACGGCCAGCCGCGGCGACTGCAGCGGCACGGTGCCGATGCCGGCGTAGTGGCGCGGATGTTCGCGGCAGGTGTGCGCCATATGGTCGTTCAGGCTCTGGTGCAGCTCCAGCGCCTGGTTCGGCGCGGCCCAGTAGCTGAACATCACCGGCACGGTGGAGATCACCTGCACCTGCACGCCGAAGCGCGCGTAATCGGCGATGCGCTCCTGCGGATCCCAGGTCTTCGGCCAGATCTCGCGGAAGAACTTGCCGTCCTTGTAGATCCGGTGGCCGCCGTCGCTGCCGTGGTGGATCACCGGAAAGCGGTTGTCGCCGTATTTGGCGGCCAGGTCGGGCCAGTCGCGCGGCAGGTAGTGGGCGTGGGTGTCGATTTTCAGCATGGAGGGCTCAGGTGCGGCTCAGCAGGGCGGCGAACGCGAAGTACAGCGGAATGCCGACGGCGAGGTTGAACGGGAAGGTGAAGCCGAGCGCGGCGGTGATGCAACGGCCGACATTGGCTTCCGGCAGGGACGCGCGGATGGAAGCCGGCGCGGCGATGTAGGAGGCGCTGGCGGCCATGGTGCCGAACACGGCCGAGGTCGATGCGTCCATGCCGATGGCGTGGCCGAGCAGCACGCCCGCCAGGCCGTGCAGCAACGGCAGGGCGGTGGCGAACAGGGTCAGGCGTGCCACGCCGCGGCCGACCAGACGCAGCTGGCCGCCGGCCAGCAGGCCCATGTCGAGCATGAACAGCATCAGCGTGCCCTGGAACAGCTGGAAGTACATGGCATCGACCTTGGCCAGCGCGTCCGCGCTGCTGAGCGCGCCGATGGCCAAGCCGCCGAGCAGCAGCAGCGCGGTCTTGCCGGTCAGCACCTCGCGCACGTGGTGCCAGCGCACGCCCTGGGCGCCCTTGGCCAGCGCCAGGCCGACCAGGATGGCGGGAATCTCCATCGCCACCACCAGCGCCACCAGCACCGGATCGGCCGGCTGCCCGCTGCGTTCGCTGAACTGCTGCGCGGCGATGAAGGTGACCGCCGACACCGAGCCGAAGTGCGCGGCGATGGCGGCGGCGTCGATGCGGCCGTCGCGCAGCCAGAGCCGGGCCAGGCAGAACGCGCTGAACGCGGTGGCCACGCCCAGACCGATGGTGGCCGCGATCAGCAGCGGCAGGTCATGCGGCGTCTGCTGCCGCAGGGCCACGCCGCCCTTCAGGCCGATGGCCAGCATCAGGAAGATGGAGAGATAGCTCTGGATCGCGGCCGGAATCTCCAGGTCGCTGCGCAGCAGGCGGGCCAACAGGCCCAGCGCGAAGGCCAGCACCACCGGCGAGAGCAGGTTGGCGGCGAGCAGGTCGGCGGAAAACATGCGGCGGCCTCAGGATTCGGCGTGGTAGCGCGCGGGCGCCGGATTGAGGTGGCCGCAGGCCTTGCAGGTGCGGTGCGCTTGCGAGCGGTAGAAGCGTTCGAACACGGCGTGGAACTGGTTCTCGATGTCGGTCAAGTGGAAGGACTCCCTGTACAGGTCCGCGTTGCAGGCCTGGCAATACCAGCGCAGCGCGTCCTGCTCGTGCGCCAGGCGCCGGCGCTCGACCACCAGCCCGACCGAGCCGGGCATGCGCTGCGGCGAGTGCGGCACGCGCGGCGGCAGGTAGAACATCTCGCCGGCCTTGATCGGGATGTCACGCGCGGCGCCGTCTTCCTGGATGCGCAGCACCATCTCGCCCTCGATCTGGTAGAAGAGCTCGGGACCGTCCTCGACGTGGTAATCGGTGCGCTGGTTCGGGCCACCGACGACCATGACGATGAAGTCGCCGTCGACGATGCATTTGTTGCCGACCGGCGGCTTCAGCAGGTGCCGGTGTTGATCGATCCAGGCGTGCAGGTTGAAGGCCGGCGGCAGCATGTCATTTCCCCAGATAGGCGGTGCATTTGAGTTCGATGGCGATCGGCGT
>CAZRXZ010000116.1:0-4769 GCA_964604095.1 uncultured Arenimonas sp.
AGGCAGTAGGCGCGGTTGTCGGCGCTCAGCGCCTCGGCGCAGGCCTGCGCCAGCGCCAGGCCGTCGTAGGTCGAGGTGCCGCGGCCGATTTCGTCCATCAGCACGAACGAACGCGCGCTGGCGTTGCGCAGGATGAAGCTGGTCTCGGCCATCTCGACCATGAAGGTCGATTGCCCGCGCGCCAAATCGTCGCCGGCGCCGATGCGCGTCAATAGGCGGTCGATCGGGCCGATCTCGGCGGCGTCGGCCGGCACGAAGCTGCCGATGTAGGCGAGCAGGATGATCAGCGCGTTCTGGCGCATGTAGGTGGACTTGCCGCCCATGTTCGGGCCGGTGATCAGCAGCATGCGGCGTTCGCCGTCCAGCACCAGGTCGTTCGGTTCGAACGGCTGTTCGCGCACCTGTTCCACCACCGGATGGCGGCCGCGCAGGATGCGGATGCCGTCTTCGGCGCGCAGCTGCGGGCGGCACCAGTTCAGCGATTCGGCGCGTTCGGCGAAGCAGGCCAGCACATCGCATTCGGCCAAGGCCTGGGCGCAGGCGCGCAGGGCCGGCAGATGGCCGTTCAGTTCGTCCAGCAGTTGTTCGTACAACAACCGTTCGCGCGCCAAGGCGCGTTCGCGCGCCGACAGCACCTTGTCCTCGAAGCCCTTCAGTTCCTCGGTGATGAAGCGCTCGGCGCCGGTCAGCGTCTGCCGGCGGGTGTAGTGCGCCGGCGCCTTCTCGGCCTGGCCTTTGCTGATCTCGATGTAGTAGCCGTGCACGCGGTTGTAGCCGACCTTAAGCGTGGCGATGCCGGTGGCGGCTTTCTCGCGTGCCTCGAGGTCGATCAGGAACTGGTCGGCGTGGGTCGAGAGCTGGCGCAGCTCGTCCAGCTCGGCGTCGAAGCCGGGCGCGAACACGCCGCCGTCGCGCAGCAGCACCGCCGGCTGTTCCAGCAACGCGCGCTCCAGATGCGCGGCCAGTTCCGGATGCTGCACCATCACCGCGCACAGTTCGCGGATGCGCGGCGCGTCGCAGCCGGCGAGCAGGGCGTGGATGTCCGGCAGTTTCTTCAGGCCGTCGCGCAGGGTGCTCAGGTCGCGCGGGCGCGCGCTGCGTAGGGCGACGCGGGTCAGGATGCGCTCCAGGTCGCCGATGCCGCGGAACACGGCACGCAGGCTCTCGTGCAGGCCGGCATCGAGCAGGGCCTGCACCGCGGCGTGGCGGTTGCCGACCACCGCCGCATCGCGCAACGGCCGATGCAGCCAGCGCCGCAGCAGGCGTCCGGCCATCGGGCTGCAGGTGCTGTCGAGCACGCCGAGCAGGGTATGCTGCAGCTGGCCGTCGAAGCGTTCGTCCAGCTCCAGATGCCGGCGGGTAGCGGCGTTCATGGCGATGGCCTCGTCGGCGATCTCCCACTGCAGCGAACTCAGATGCGGCAGACGCTGCTTCTGGGTTTCCTCCAGATAGCCGAGCAGGGCGCCGGCGGCGCTGATGGCCAGGGCGTTGGCCGCGCTCTTTTCAGCCAGCCCGAAGCCGGAGAGATCGGCCACGCCGAAGAACTGCAGCAGCTGGCGGGTGCCGGTGTCGGGGTCGAAATACCACACCGGCCGCCGGCGCAGGCCTTTGGTTCCGGCCAGCTGGTCGGCCAGCGTCTCGTCGTCGGGAATCAGGATCTCGGCCGGGTTCAAGCGTGCCAACTCGGCCGCCAGCTGGTCGGCATCGCTGGCGGTGCTGAGCAGGAAGCGGCCGGCCGCGACATCGGCCCAGGCCAAGCCGTAGCCGGCCTTGCCGTGCGATACCGCCAGCAGCAACAGTTCGCGGCGGTCTTCCAGCAGGGCTTCGTCGGTCAAGGTGCCGGGCGTGATGACGCGTACCACCTTGCGTTCGACCAGGCCTTTGGCCAAGGCCGGATCGCCGATCTGCTCGCAGATCGCGACCGATTCGCCCAAGGCCACCAGCCGCGCCAGATAGCCGTCGGCGGCGTGGAACGGCACGCCCGCCATCGGGATGGCGTTGCCGCCGCTCTGGCCGCGCTGGGTCAGGGTGATGTCGAGCAGGCGCGCGGCCTTGCGCGCGTCGTCGTAGAACAGCTCGTAGAAGTCGCCCATGCGGAAGAACAGCAGCACATCGGGGTATTCGGCTTTGGCGGTGAAATACTGCCGCATCAGCGGCGTGTGCTGGGAGAAATCGTTCGAACTCATGGGGCTTTTCGCTTATGCTTGAAGCCTAGTTTACCGCGAGGACGCCCGCTTGACCGCTCCCGAATACGCCACTGACGCGGCCCTGCAGGCCGCCGCCCAGCAGCTGGGCGAGCGCCTGAAGGCCGAGCATCTGACGCTGTGCACCGCCGAGAGCTGCACCGGCGGCTGGATCGCCAAGATCCTCACCGACATTCCCGGCAGTTCGGCCTGGTTCGACTGCGGCATGGCGGCCTACAGCTACGAGGCCAAGCAGGCGCTGTTGCGCGTGCGCCCGGAAACCCTGATGGAACACGGCGCGGTCAGCAAGGAAACCGCGCTGGAGATGGTATCCGGCGCCCTGATCACTTCGGGCGCCAGTCTGGCGGTGGCGGTCACCGGCATCGCCGGCCCGGGCGGCGGCCTGCCCGGCAAGCCGGTCGGCACGGTCTGGATCGCCTGGAAGCGCCGCGGCCAATACCCGAAGGCCGAGGTGTTCCACTTCGACGGCGACCGCGAGGCGGTGCGCCGTCAAACCGTGGCCGAGTCCCTGCGCGGCCTGATGGCCTTGGCCTGAGGCCTCAGCGGCCGTAATAGGCGGTGAAGCCGGCCGAACCGAGCTTGTTGGCGTTGATCATGTAGCCGATCAACGCGGCGGTGGCGCCCTCGGGGATCTCCAGGCGTTCGGTCTTCAGCGCGTGCACGGTGAAGATATAGCGGTGCGGTTTGTCGCCGACCGGCGGACAGGCGCCGCCGAAGCCGCTGCTCCCGAAGTCGGTGCGGCCTTGCGCCGCGCCCGCCGGCAGCTTGGCGAAGTCGCCGCTGCCGGCGCCTTCCGGCAGGGAATTCACCGTGGCCGGAATGTTGTACACCACCCAGTGCCACCAGCCCGAGCCGGTCGGGGCGTCCGGGTCGTACACGGTCAGCGCGTAGCTCTTGGTGCCTTCCGGTGCGCCTTGCCACGCCAATGCCGGCGAGACGTTGCCGCCGCTGCAGCCGAAGCCCTTGAATACCTGGGCGTCGGTCAGGGTGGCGCCGGGCTTGATTTGCGGGCTGCTCAGGCTGAAATCCCCGGCCATGGCGGTCGAGGCGGCAAGGGAAAGGGCGAGGGCGGCGAGGCGAAGGCTCATGGGGTGCTCCGATGATTGACGACGATATTGAAAATTATAGTGTGGCGGCCGCCGATGGTCCGTGAAGGCAATCGGCCGGAAATTTCCGCTTGACAGTCGGATTTTTGTTAGTAGTATTACTACTCATGGATATCTCAAGCGCCCAACAAGCCATCCTCGCCTTCATCGCCCAGCGCATCGAAGCGGAAGGCGTGCCGCCCTCGCAGACCGAAATCGCCAACGCCATGGGCTACCGCGGCGTGCGCGGCGCGCAATACCACTTGGATATCCTCGAACAAGCCGGATACATCCGCCGCCTGCCCGGACAGGCGCGCGGCATCCGCCTGTGCCATCCGCAGTCCGATGAGGACGTGGAGATTCCCCTGCCTCGTCCTCGGGAGGAATCGGCCGGCGATGCCCTGCGTTTGCCTGTTTTAGGGCGGGTGGCGGCCGGCCTGCCCATCGGCGCCGACATCCCGTCCGAGGATTTCGTGCTGCTGGATCGGGCGTTCTTTTCGCCGGCGCCGGATTACCTGCTGAAGGTCAAAGGCGATTCGATGCGCGACGACGGCATCTTCGACGGCGACCTGGTCGGCATCCACCGTACCCAGCAGGCGCTCAACGACCAGATCGTGGTCGCGCGCCTGGACGATGAAATCACCATCAAGCGCCTGCGCATCGCCAAGAACGGCATCCGGCTGTTGCCACGCAACCCCGATTTCAAGCCGATCGAGGTCCGTCCCGATCAAGACTTCGCCATCGAAGGCCTGTATTGCGGCCTGATCCGACCCTCGCGATGAACCGTTCACGCCCGTTTCCCGTACGCCGAGATACGCTGTTTTCCGACAGCGCGCCGGGCAGGATTCCGGTTCCGGCCGACGCCCGTCACCCGAATACTGGTTTGCGTAGCGTCTCAGCCTATGCGATGGCTCCGACCTATGCTTCCCCTACCACTTACAAACCCTGAGGAACCGCACCATGGATGAGAACAAGAAACGCGCCTTGGCCGCCGCGCTGGCCCAGATCGACAAGCAATTCGGCAAGGGCACGGTCATGCTCATGGGCGACAAGAACGTCGAAGCCACCGAAGTGATCAGCACCGGTTCGATCATGCTCGACCTGGCGCTGGGCGTCGGCGGCCTGCCGAAAGGCCGCGTGGTCGAAATCTACGGTCCGGAATCCTCGGGCAAGACCACGCTGACCCTGCAGACCATCGCCCAGTGCCAGAAGGCCGGCGGAACCGCCGCGTTCGTCGACGCCGAACACGCGCTCGACCCGACCTACGCCCAGAAGCTGGGCGTCAACCTCGACGATCTGCTGATTTCCCAGCCGGATACCGGCGAGCAGGCGCTGGAAATCGTCGACATGCTGGTGCGCTCCAATGCGGTCGACCTGGTCGTGGTCGACTCGGTGGCCGCGCTCACCCCGCGCGCCGAAATCGAAGGCGAGATGGGCGAGATGCAGGTCGGCCTGCAGGCGCGCCTGATGAGCCAGGCCC
>CAZRXZ010000117.1:0-4753 GCA_964604095.1 uncultured Arenimonas sp.
CCGTACACCGGTGCGCTGGGTTACGTGAACCGCAACGGCGACATGGACCTCAATATCCTGATCCGCAGCCTGTGGCTGCAGGGCGATACGCTGCAGCTGCGCGCCGGTGCCGGCATCGTGTTCGATTCCGAACCGATGCATGAACTGCAGGAAACCCGCGCCAAGGCCCGTGGCCTGTTGCGCGCTTTGGGCGCGGCGGAATGAAGGCGCGCGTGTTCCGCGGCGGGGCGGAGGTGCCGGCGCTGTCGCCGGCCGACCGCGGCCTGGCCTACGGCGACGGATTGTTCGAAACCCTGCTGGCGGTCGATGGCGACATGCCGTGGTGGCACGCGCACTGGCGGCGCCTGTCCGGCGGCGCCGCGCGCTTGGGCATCGCACCGCCCGGCGAGGCGCTGTTGCGTTCGGCGGCCGCGGACATGCTGGGGCAGGGCCGACAGGTATTGAAGCTGATCCTGACCCGCGGCGAGTCCGGTCGCGGCTACCTGCCGGGCGATGGCCCGCCGACCGCGATCCTGAGCGTGCACCCGGCGCCCGCCGCCGAGACCGCGCCGCTGGCCCTGCATTGGTGCGGAACCCGCCTCGCGCGGCAGCCGGCCCTGGCCGGCCTGAAGCACCTGAACCGCCTGGAGAACGTGCTGGCACGCGCCGAATGCGCGCGCGCCGGCCGGGCCGAAGGCCTGATGTGCGATGAACAGGGCTACGTGCGTTGCGCCACCGCCGCCAATATCTTCGCGCGGATCGATGGCGTCTGGCACACGCCGGATACCGCCTTGGGCGGCGTGGCCGGCGTGGCGCGCGCGCAGCTGCTGGCCTTGGCGCCGGACATCCGGGTGGCGGAGTTGAGCCGCGCGGCGCTGGAAGGCGCCGAGGCGGTTTTTCTGAGCAATGCCGTTCGCGGTATGATGGCGGTCGACCGAATCGGAGAAACCGCGTTCGCCGAAAGTGCCGCTTACGACACGCTGAAACAGCGTTTTCTGGCCGCGCATCCGGCCTTCGCCCGCGACTGACCCCATGGCCAAATCCTCTTCCTGGCGCACCCGTTTCCTGCTGATTGCCGTACTGGCCGCCTTGGCCGGCCTGCTGGCGTATCTGCATCTGGCCGATTTCGCCGATCGGCCGCTGAGCATCTCGCCCGCGCCGGCGGCCGTAAGCGTGGCGCCCGGTGACGGGCTCAACAAGGTGCTGCCGAAACTGCGCGCCGCCGGTGTCCAGAGCGGCATGGACTGGCAATGGCAGCTGCTGGCGCGCCGCATGGGCATGGCCGGGCGCATCCAGGTCGGCGATTACGAGATCGCCGACGGCAGCACGCCGGCCGACATCCTGCGCAAGCTGTCCCGCGGCGATACCGTGCGCATCCGCTATACCTTGGTCGAAGGCCGCGCGTTCCGGCAGGTACGCGCCGAGCTGGCCGGCATCGACGGGCTGCAGGACGACCTGGTCGGCAAAAGCGATGCCGAAATCATGGCGTTGCTGGGCCGTCATGCGGTGCATCCGGAAGGCCGCTTCCTGCCCGATACCTATTTCGTGCCGAAATCCGGCAAGGCCAGCGACCTGCTGCGGCAGGCCGCGGACGCGATGGATGCGGCATTGGCCGAGGCCTGGCAACAGCGCGATCCGGCTGCGCCGCTGAAATCGCCGGACGAGCTGCTGATCCTGGCCTCGATCGTGGAGAAGGAGACCGGCGCCGCGCACGAACGCCCGCAGATCGCCGGCGTGTTCGCGCGCCGTCTGCGCCTGGGCATGCGCCTGCAGACCGATCCGAGCGTGATCTACGGCATCGGCGCGCGTTACGACGGCGACATCCGTACCCGCGACCTGCGTACCGACACGCCCTACAACACCTATACCCGCGCCGGCCTGCCGCCGACGCCGATCGCCATGCCGGGCCGCGCCGCCTTGCGGGCCGCGGCCCACCCGGCGCCGGGCGATACCCTGTATTTCGTGGCCACCGGCAACGGCGAGCACGTGTTCAGCGCGACCTACGCCGAGCACAAGAAAGCCGTGGCCACCTACCAACTGAAGCGATGACATGGACGTGAAACGCGGCATATTGATCAGCATCGAGGGCGGCGAAGGCGCCGGCAAGAGCACCGTGCTCGGCGCCGTGCGCGATTACCTGCTCGGCCTCGGCCATACCGTCATCGCCACCCGTGAGCCCGGCGGCACCGAGGTCGGCGAACGCATCCGCGCGCTGCTGCTGGCGCCGGACCATGCCATCGTGCCGGAGGCCGAGCTGCTGCTGATGTTCGCCTCGCGCGCGCAGCTGGTGAAGGAATTGGTGGAGCCGGCGCTGGCGCGCGGCGAAACCGTGCTGGCCGACCGCTTCACCGACGCCAGCTACGCCTATCAGGGCGGCGGCCGCGGCATCGCGGTCGAGCACATCCGCGAACTGGAACGCCGCTTCGTCGGCGTGCAGCCCGATCTGACCCTGCTGCTGGACGTCGGCGTCGAGCAGGGCATGGCCCGCGCCCACGGCCGCGGCCAGGCGCTGGACCGCATCGAGCGCGAGCGCGGCGAGTTCTTCCACCGCGTGCGCGACGCCTATCTGGCGCGCGCCCGCGCCGAGCCGGAACGCATCGCGCTGATCGACGCCTCGCAAAGCGCCGACGACGTGGTGCGCCAGGTGCTGGCGGTATTGGCCGAGCGCGTGCCGCAATGAGTCTTGCGCCCTGGCTGCTGCCCGCGTACGGCCAGGCGGTGAATGCCTTCCTGGCCGGCCGTTTGGGCCATGCGCAATTGCTGCAGGGCCCGGAGCGCTTGGGCAAGCTCGCGCTGGCGCAGGCCGTGGCCGGCCGCCTGCTATGCCAGCGGAATGACGGCGCCTTGCCGGCCTGCGGCGAATGCACCGGCTGCCGGCGTCTGGCGCAGGGCAGTCACGGCGATTTCCGCCGGATCGCCATCGAGCTCAACGAGAAGACCGGCAAGCTGAAGACCGCCATCGGCGTCGACCAGATCCGCGACATGTCGGAATGGCTGACGCTGACCGCGCAGCTGGGCGGGCCGCGCGTGGTGCTGATCGAAACCGCGCACCGGCTGAACCCGCAGGCCGCCAACGCCTTGCTGAAGACGCTGGAAGAGCCGATGCCGGGGCGTTACCTGATCCTGGTCACCGACCAGCCGAAGGCCCTGCCGGCCACCATCCGCAGCCGCTGCCAGCGTCTGGAGATCGGCCTGCCGGCGCGCGGCGATGCCTTGGCCTGGCTCGACGCGCAGGGCATCCGCGGCGAGCATGCCGCGCAGCTGTTGGCGTTGGCCGGCGGCAATCCCGGCTTGGCCGCGGACTGGGGCGAGGCCGGTCTGGCCCTGTACCAATCGGTGCGCAACGATCTGGCCGCCTGCGTCAAGAACCAGGCCGGCGTCAGCGAAACCGTGCGCCGTTGGCTGGATGATGCCGACGCCGAGCGCCGTCTCTTGTTCGCCGCGCAGGTCGCCTACGGCCTGGGCCGTACCTGGGCGCTGGCCGCCGCGCCGTCGCCGAAGACGCCGCTGGCCATGGGCCGGCTGCAGGAATGGATTGATGGCGTCAACCGTTTGCGGTTAAGCTTAAGCCAACCCCTGCGCCATGATCTCAGCCTTGCCGGGCTGTTGGTCGAGTGGCGCCAGCTGCTGCAGGACTCCCGTTAGGAAACCGCCATGGCCACACCCTCCGCCAAACAAGGCCTGCTGTCCCTCCAGATCAAGGACAAGCGCGAGCTGTACAGCGCCTACATGCCGTACGTGAAGGGCGGCGCCATCTTCGTGCCGACGCCCAAGCGCTACCACCTGGGCGACGAGGTGTTCCTGATGGTCAGCTTCCTGGAGGACAAATCGCGCTTGCCGGTGGTCGGCAAGGTGGTCTGGGTCTCGCCGATGGGCCAGATGGGCGGACGCCGCCCGGGCGTGGGCGTGCAGCTCAGCGATGCGGCGGAGAACAACGAGATCCGCCACAAGATCGAAACCCTGCTGGCCGGCATGCTGGATTCCGACAATCCCACGCACACGATGTAAGCCCGCGCGATGACGGGATGAACATGCGTTACGCGATGGCCCTCGAATACGACGGCAGCCCGTTCATGGGCTGGCAGAAGCACCACACCGGCGCCACGGTGCAGGGCGAGGTCGAACGCGCGGTTTCGTTCGTGGCCGATGCGCCGACCGAGGTGGTCTGCTCCGGCCGCACCGACGCCCGCGTCTCGGCGCGTTGCCAGCTGGTGCATTTCGACAGCGACGCCCGACGCGATCCGCGCGCCTGGCTGCTGGGCACCAACACGCAGCTGCCGGACGCCATCCGCGCGCTGTGGGTGCAGCCGGTGGCCGACGATTTCCACGCCCGCTACAGCGCGCGCGCGCGCCGCTACCGCTACAGCCTGCTGATCCGGCCGGTGAAGCCGGCGATCAACCGCCAGTTCCTGAGCTGGAGCCGCGAGGAGCTGGACGCCGCGCGCATGCACGCGGCGGCGCAATACATCCTCGGCGAACAGGACTTCAGCGCCTTCCGCACCGTGCATTGCCAGGCCAAGCACCCGAACCGCAACCTGCACCGGCTCGATGTGAGCCGTGCGGGCGACACCATCTACTTCGACGTGCAGGCCAACGCCTTCCTGCACCACATGGTGCGCAACCTGGTCGGCAGCCTGATGCTGATCGGCAAAGGCGAGCAGCCGGTGGATTGGATGAAGACCCTGCTCGACGGCCGCGACCGCACCGTGGCCGGCCCGACCGCGCCGGCCGAAGGCCTGATGTTCCTCGGCGCGCTGTATCCGCCGGAATGGGG
>CAZRXZ010000118.1:0-4752 GCA_964604095.1 uncultured Arenimonas sp.
TGGCCCATCAGGTACAGGTCGCCGATGGCGTCCAGGATCTTGTGCTTGACGAACTCGTCGTCGAAACGCAGGCCGTCCTCGTTCACCACCCGGTAGTCGTCCAGCACGATGGCGTTGTCCAGGCTGCCGCCCAGGGCCAGGTTGCGGTCGCGCATGTACTCGATGTCCTTCATGAAGCCGAAGGTGCGGGCGCGGCTGACCTCTTTGACGAACGAGGTGGTGGAGAAGTCGATTTCGGCGTTGGACGCCGATTTCTTGAAGGCCGGATGCTTGAAATCGATGGTGAAGCCGACCTTGAAGCCCTCATAGGGCTCGAACCGGGCCCATTTGTCGCCGTCGGTGACCTGCAGGGTCTTCTTGATGCGGATGAAGCGCTTGGCGGCGTTCTGCTCCTCGATGCCGGCCGACTGGATCAGGAACACGAACGGACCGGCGGAGCCGTCCATGATCGGCACCTCTTCCGAGGACAGGTCGATGTAGGCGTTGTCCACGCCCAAACCGGCCAAGGCGGCCAGCAGATGTTCGGTGGTCTTGATCTTGACCTGGTTTTCGTCGACCAGCACGGTGCACAGTTGGGTCTGGCCGACCAGATGGGCCTGGGCCTTGACCTCGACCGGAGTCGGCAGATCGATGCGGCGGAACACGATGCCGGTGTTGACCGCGGCCGGACGCAGGGTCATGAACACCTTTTCGCCGCTATGCAAGCCCACGCCGGTGGCGCGGATGACATTCTTCAATGTGCGTTGCTTGATCATGACGGGATTTTACGCATCCGACGGTGTATGGAATGTAAACGGCGCCGCCTTGTGCTTGAATTCATTACGCTTTAGGCGGTCGTTCATTGTAAATCAAAATCCCCGCCGTGGCGAAGAAGGGCCCGCCGATGCACCGGCGGGCCAAGTTTCATCCGGAAGCCGCAAGGACGACGGCTCCGGGCTGACGCGAACGCCGTCTCAGTCCGCCTGGCGGCGCAGGAACGACGGGATGTCGAGGTAGCTCTGGCCGGCCGAACCGGCCATGTCGTTGAGCGCGGTGCTCGGCGCGCCCACGCTCGGCTCGGTGCGGCTGCCGCGGCGCAGATTGGCCGAGATGCCGCCGGCCGACAGGCCCGGCGGGCTGACCGGATCGAACGGGGTCGGGCCGTCGGTGCCGGTGGCCTGCTGCCAGCGCGGTTCGGTCTTGACCAGTTCCGGCCGCACCACGGCGCGGGCACGGGCCTGGTTCAGGCCGGTGGCGACCACGGTCACGCGCACTTCGTCGCCCATGTTGGCGTCCAGCACGGTGCCGACCACCACGGTGGCGTCTTCCGAGGCGAAGGCTTCGATGGTGCTGCCGACTTCGTCGAATTCGCGCATGGTGAAGTTCGGACCGGCGGTGATGTTGACCAGCACGCCGTTGGCGCCCTGCAGGTTGACCTCGTCCAGCAGCGGGTTGTTGACCGCGGCCTGGGCGGCGGCCTGGGCGCGGTCGTCGCCGCGGGCGATGCCGGAGCCCATCATGGCCAGGCCCATCTCGCTCATCACGGTGCGCACGTCGGCGAAGTCGACGTTGATGATGCCCGGACGGGTGATCAGGTCGGCGATGCCCTGCACGGCGCCCAGCAGCACGTCGTTGGCGGCCTTGAAGGCGCTGATCATGGTGGCGTCGCGGCCGAGCACGGTGATCAGCTTCTCGTTCGGCACGGTGATCAGCGAATCGCAGTGCTTGGCCAGCTCCTCGATGCCCTGCAGCGCGGTCTGCATCCGGCGGCGGCCCTCGAACGGGAACGGCTTGGTGATCACCGCCACGGTCAGGATGCCGAGCTCCTTGGCGACCTGCGCCACCACCGGCGCGGCGCCGGTGCCGGTGCCGCCGCCCATGCCGGCGGTGATGAACACCATGTCGGCGCCTTCCAGCGCCTGGATGATGGTGTCGCGGTCCTCGAGCGCGGCCTGGCGGCCCACTTCCGGATTGGCGCCGGCGCCCAGGCCCTTGGTGACGTTGGCGCCCAGCTGCAGCTGGGTCTTGGCGCCGCATTGCTTGATCGCCTGCGCGTCGGTGTTGGCGGTGATGAATTCGACGCCTTCGACGCCGGAATTCACCATGTGCGCCACGGCGTTGCCGCCGCCGCCGCCCACGCCCACCACCTTGATCACCGCATTGGGTGCGGCCTGCTCAACTAATTCGAAATATGCCATGGTTCTGTCCTCTTTGTTTTAGGTATGAATAACCGGAATTGCCCTGTAACGCCTGTCGCTACCGCCTCGTCAAAGCTCGCCTTTGATGATCCTGCCGAGCTTGCCCAACCAACCGCCGACCGCATTGCCGCCGCGGAAACCCGGGCGGCGCGGGTTGTCGCTCAGCCGGCCCCACTGCATCAGGCCGACCGCCGTGGCGAAGGTCGGGTTGCCGACCACCTCGCCGAGGCCCTGGATGTGCTGCGGCACGCCTTCGCGCACCGGCATGTGCAGCATCTCCTCGGCCAGTTCGACCACGCCTTCCATGCGCGCGGCGCCGCCGGTCAGCACCAGCCCGGCGCGCACGAACTCCTCGAAACCGGAGCGCCGCAATTCGGCGTGCACCATCTCGAAGATCTCCTCGTAGCGGCTCTGTACCGCCTCGGCCAGGCTCTGCCGGGTCATCCGGCGCGGCGCGCGGCCGCCCACGCCCGGCACCTGGATCGATTCGTCGGCGCGGGTGAGCTGCGCCAGCGCGCAGGCGTAGCGGACCTTCAGCTGCTCGGCGTCGGGCGTGGAGGTGCGCAGCAGGTGCGCGATGTCGTTGGTGACCTGGTCGCCGCCGATCGGCAGCGAGGCGGTGTGCCGGATGTAGCCGCCGGCGTACACCGCGATGTCGGTGGTGCCGGCGCCCATGTCGACCAGCACCACCCCGGATTCCTTCTCGTCGGCGCTCAGCACCGCATGCGAGGACGCCAGCGAGGACAGCACCAGGCCGTCGACCTGCAGGCCGCAGCGGGTGATGCACTTCTCGATGTTGGCGGCGGCCGAGGTCGCGGCGGTGATCAGCAGCGCGTGCAGCTCCAGGCGAACGGCCGACATGCCGACCGGGTTGCGCACGCCTTCCTGGAAGTTGTCGAGGATGTATTCCTGCGGGATGGCGTGGATGATGCGCTGGTCGGAGGAGATCGCCACCACCTTGGCGGCCTGCAGGGCCTGGTCGAGGTCGTGGTACTGGACCTCGCCGCCGGCCACCGGCGAGATGCCGGACGAGCGCCGGCATTCGGTATGCGAACCGGAGATCGAGGCGTACACCGAGCGGATCTCGCAGCCGGCCATCACCTCGGCCTCCTCGATGGCGCCCTTGATCGACTCGACGGTCGACTCGATGTCGACCACCACGCCGCGGCGCATGCCGCGCGAGTCGTGGGTACCGAGGCCGATGACCTCGATCTCGTCGAGTTCGTGCGAATATTCGCCGACCAGGGCGGTGACCTTGGAGGTGCCGATGTCGAGGCCGACGATCAGGGATTTGTCGCTTTTGCGGGTCATATGCGGATGTCTTCCGTGCGGTTCGGGACGGCGGCTTGGGCCGGCGCCGGTTTCCAGGTCAGGGCGAAGCCGTTGGTGTAGCGCAGGTCGGCGTGCGCCAGCAGGCGCGTCTCCTCGCGCTTGATCTTCGGCAGCAGCGCCACGAAGCGGTTCAGGCGCGCGTCGGCGTCGTTGCGGCCGACCTCCAGCACCAGTCCGTCCGACAGCACCACGCGCCAGGCGTTGCGTTCGCTCAGGCTCAGTTCGCGGATGCCCAGCCCGACCGACTGGAACAGCGGCTGCGCGCGGCGATAGAACGCGACCATGTCCTGCGCCTGCAGGGCGTGGCCGTTGAATGCCGGCAGCGCCGGCAGCTTGGCCTGCGGCCGGGCGAACACCGAGCCCTGCTCGGCCAGCAGCTGTTTGCCGTTCCAGACCGCCAGCGGCCGGTACTCGTGCAGCTTCACCACCAGGGTATCCGGCCACTGCTTGCGCACTTCCACCCGCTCGACCCACGGCAGGGCTTCCAGCTCGCGCGCGATGGCCTTCAGGTCGACCGCGAAGAAGCCGCCGCGCGCGTGCCGCGCGACCGCCGCGCGCACCGGCGCCTGGCCGACGAATTCGAACGGCGCGGAAACCTGCAGGCGCTTCATCGGCCAATGCTGGCCGCCGACCCAGCCGCCGAGCACGGCCACCACCGGCGAGGCCAGGATGGCCAGCACCAGCAGTCCGAGCAGCAGGCGGCGGAAGGCGGTCATCGGCGCGCGCCCTCCAGGCTGGATTCGAGCACCAACCAGCACACCGACGGGAAATCGATGCCGATCTGCGCGGCGGCCTTCGGCACCAGCGAATGCGAGGTCATGCCGGGCGCGGTGTTGACCTCCATCAGCATCAGCCGGCCGTCGCCGTGGCGCATGATGTCGACGCGGCCCCAGCCGGCGCAGCCGGCGGCGCGGAAGCCGTCCAGCGCCAGCGCGCGGATCGCGGCCTCGTCGTCGCCGTCCAGGCCCGGGCACAGGTACTGGGTGTCCTCGGCCACGTACTTGGCGTGGTAGTCGTACCAGTCGCCGGCGGGCACGATGCGCACCGACGGCAACGCGGTATCGCCCAGCACGCCGACGGTGAATTCGCCGCCGGTCAGCATCTGCTCGGCCAGCAGTTCGCCGGGATACTCCGCGGCGAAGGCCACGGCCGGCGCCAGATCGGCCTCGTCAACGATGCGGAACACGCCGACGCTGGAGCCTTCGGTGGACGGCTTGACGAACACCGGCAGGCCGAGCTCGCG
>CAZRXZ010000119.1:0-3282 GCA_964604095.1 uncultured Arenimonas sp.
CCGCCCTGCTCGCCGTCTCCTTCGCCGCCGGTGCCGCGGCCACGCCAACGCCCGCGCACCTCACACCCTTCGCCAGCGAAACCGCGTTCCAGGCCTATCTGGCCAAGGCGCGCAAAGCCGAGGAGAAACGTCTGGCCGAACAGGAACGGCAGTGGCGGCGCGAACGCGCCAAATACGGCGCCCCGGCGTATCCGGCGCCGATGAGCCCGCCGCCGCCCTCGCCGCCGCCGACGACGGCCGCACCGGCGGCGGAAGCGTCCGCCGCGGCGGGCAGCGACGCCATCACCAACGTGCAGACCGCCGGCGTGGACGAAGGCGGCATCGTCAAGAAACTCGGCGAGCACCTGATCGTGCTGCGCCGCGGCCGGCTGTTCACCATAAAGGCCGGCGCCGGGGAGCTGCGTCCGGTCGACAGCATCGACGCCTTCGGCCCCGGCATCGACCCGGGCGGCGCCTGGTACGACGAGATGCTGATCAGCGGCCGCACCGTGCTGGTGATCGGCTACAGCTACGCCCGCGGCGGCACCGAAGTCGGCCTGTTCCATGTCGACGACGACGGCCGGCTCAGCTACCGCAATACCTACCATCTGCGCAGCAACGACTACTATTCGTCGCGCAACTACGCCAGCCGCCTGATCGGCAAGCAGCTGGTGTTCTACTCGCCGATGCGGCTGTCGGTGATGGGCGAGCCGGCCTTGCCGGCGGTGCGCCATTGGCGCGGCGGCGGCGGCGACTTCCGACGCATCCTGCCGGCGACCCGCATCTACGCCTCCGGCCAGGCGTTGCGGCCCGACGACGCCACCCTGCATACGGTGACGGTGTGCGACATCGCCGACAGCGCCGAGCTCGACTGCCGCGCGACCGCGGTGCTCGGCACCGGCGGCCGGGTGTTCTACGTCGCGGCCGATACCGTGTACGTCTGGCTGGCGCCCGGCCAGGGCGCAGCACGCGGACGCGGCACGGCAACGGTGTCCGGCGCCTTGCTGCGCATGCCGCTGGGCGGCGGCGCGCCGCAGGCCCTGGCCGTGGCCGGCGCCCCGATCGACCAACTCTCGTTCCTGGAGCGCGACGGCCACATCAACGTGCTGGTCGGCCGCGATGCCGGCGGCGACGGCATGTGGCGCGCCGAAGGCAGGAGCGGCGCGCTGGCGCTGTTCCGCGCGCCGCTGTCGGCGTTCGGCGGCATCACGGCGCGCACCACGAGCGCGAACTACCGCGCCTTGCCCGGCGCGGGCGGCTGGGGCCTGCAGAACCGTTTCGTCGGCGATTGGTTGCTGTACGGCAGCCAGTACGGCAACGAGCCGGCCTATGCGTTGCCCTATGCACGCACCGGCGCGCCGGTCGCGCTCGACCTCGGCCACCGCACCGAGCGCATCGAAGCCCTGGGCGGCGACGCGCTGATCGTGGGCAACCGCGGCGACGATCTGGTGTTCTCCTCCATCCGTCTGGACGGCACCGCGACCGCGATGACCGGCTACATCGAGCGCAACGCCGCGCAGGGCGAAAGCCGCACGCACGGCTTCTTCTACCAGCCAAAGGGCACACGCGCCGGCATCCTCGGCCTGCCGATGCTGACCGGCCGCGACGGCGCGGCGGTGAAGTACCTGCGCAACCGCGACCTGCGCCTGGCCGACCTGGGCCAGCTGACGGCCTCGCCGCCAGGCCGGCTCGATGACGGCTGCCGCGCCAGCTGCGTGGACTGGTACGGCAACGCGCGCCCGATCTTCATCGGCGAACGCGTGTATGCGCTGATGGGCTACGAGCTGGTGGAAGGCCGCGTGCACGACGGCGCGGTGACCGAACTGCGCCGGATCGACTACGCGCCCCGCCGCGGCGGCCGCTGAGCGCCGCCATGTACGTCCCCGCGTCAGGCGGGGACGTACGGTGCTCAGAACGCGTGGTCGAACTCGACGGCGCCGTTCACGCCGACCTGATACGACGAGACGCGGCGTTCGAAGAAGTTGGTCAACTCCTGCACGTCCTGCAGATCCATGAACGGGAACGGATTCCTGCTGTGGAACAGCTTGTCGATGCCGAGCGCCTGCAGCCGCTGGTCGGCCACGTATTGCAGGTATTGGCGCATTTCGGCCGGCGACAGCCCGTTCACGCCGCCGGACAGGACGTCTTCGGCGAACTGGAACTCGCACTCCACCGCCTCGCGCAGCATCTGCCGGATGCGCTCGGCCAGATCCTCGTCGAACAGCCCGGGATCCTCCTCGCGCACGGTGCGAATCACCTCGAAGGCGAAGTGCATGTGCCCGGATTCGTCGCGGAAAACCCAGTTGGTGCCCGCGGCCAGGCCCGGCAGCAGCCCGCGCGAGCGCAGGAAATACACGTAGGCGAACGCGGCGAAGAAGAACAGGCCCTCGATGCAGGAGGCGAAGCAGATCAGGTTCAGCAGGAACTGCCGGCGCTGTTCGCGGCCGTCCAGCCGTTCCAGCGCCTGGATGGAATCCATCCAGCGGAAGCAGAACTCGGCCTTGCGGCGGATCGAGGGGATGTGCTCGATGGCCGAGAACGCCTCCGCGCGCCGCGCCGGGTCCGGGATGTAGGCGTCCAGCAAGGTCAGGTAGAACTGCACGTGCAGCGCTTCCTCGTACAGCTGCCGCGACAGGTACATGCGCGCTTCGGGCGAATTGAGATGCTGATACAGGTTCAGCACCAGATTGTTGGACACGATCGAGTCGCCGGTCGCGAAGAACGCCACCAGGCGCTCGACCATGTGCCGGTCGGCCGCGCTCAGCTTCTTGTCGAGGTCGTTGATGTCGATCCCGAACTCGATCTCGTCGACGCTCCAGGTGTTCCGGATGGCGTCCTTGTACATCTCGAAGAAGACCGGATAGCGCATCGGCCGCAAGGTCAGGGAAAGCCCGGGGTCGAGCAGGCGCGCGCGGCTCATTGGCAGGCCTCGCAATGTTCGGGGTTCTCCAGCGAGCAGGCCAAGGCCTCCGGGTCGGTGTAGGTCCGGCCCACGGTCGCCTTCGCGATCCGGGTGGCCGGGCGCGAGCGCAGGTAATAGGTGGTCTTGAGCCCTTTCTTCCACGCGTACATGTACATCGACGACAGTTTGCCGATGTTCGGATTGGCCTGGAACAGGTTCAGCGACTGGCTTTGGTCGATGAACGGCCCGCGGGCGGCGGCCAGGTCGATCAGGGCCTTCTGCGGCAGCTCCCAGGCCGTACGGTACACCTGCCGCAGGGCCTCGGGGATTTCCGCGATGTCCTGCACCGAGCCTTCGGCCAGCTTCAGCCGGTCGCGGGTCTGCTCGTTCCAGATGCCGAG
>CAZRXZ010000119.1:3292-4719 GCA_964604095.1 uncultured Arenimonas sp.
AGCCGCTTCAGCTCGTCCACCAGGTAGCGGTTCACCTGCACGAAATCGCCGGACAGGGTTTCGCGCTTGAACAGGTTCGACACCATCGGTTCGATGCATTCATAGCAGCCGGCGATCGAGGCGATGGTCGCCGTCGGCGCGATCGCGATCAGGAGCGCGTTGCGCAGCCCGTACCGCGCGATCCGCGCCTTCAACGGCTGCCAATCGAGCGTGCAGCGGCTTTCGTCCCACAGATCGAACTGCAGCTGCCCGCTTGCCGCACGGGTTTCGGCGAAGGCCGGGTGCGCGCCGTGCGTCTCCGCGAGCCGGCAGGACGTGCTCAACGCGTGGAAATAGATCGTTTCCGATATGCGGGTGGACAGCGCCAGGGCCTCGGCGCCGTCGAACGGCAGGCGCAGCTTGAAGAAGACGTCCTGCAGGCCCATCAACCCGAGGCCGACCGGGCGCCAACGCAGGTTGGAGCGCTCGGCGCTGGCGATCGGGTAATAGTTCAGGTCGATGACGCGGTCGAGCTGGCGCACCGCGGTTTCCACCGTGGCGGCCAGCCTGTCGAAATCGAAGCCGTGCTCGCCCATGTGCTCGCTGAGGTTGATCGAACCCAGGTTGCAGACGGCGGTCTCGGTCTGCGAGGTCACTTCGATGATCTCGGTGCATAGGTTGGAAAGATGCACGGTCTCGCCGGTGCCGGTTTGGTTGCATTTCCGGTTGGAGACGTCCTTGAAGGTGATCCAGCCGTTGCCGGTCTCGCCCAGGGTGCGCATCATCCGGGCGAACAGGTCGCGGGCCGGAAGCGTCTTCTTCGCAAGCCGCTGGCGCTCGGCCCGCTCGTAGGCTTCGTCGAATTCGGCGCCGAACAGGTCGGGCAGTTCCGGCACGTCGTGCGGGTCGAACAGCGACCAGTCCGCGCCGGCCTCGACGCGCCGCATGAACAGGTCGGGAATCCAGTTGGCGAGGTTCAGGTTGTGCGTCCTGCGCGTCTCGTCGCCGGTGTTGTCGCGGAGCTCGAGGAAATCCTCGATATCGGCGTGCCAGCTCTCCAGATAGACGCAGGCGGCGCCCTTGCGCTTGCCGCCCTGGTTGACCGCCGACACCGAGGAATCGAGCGTCTTCAGCCAGGGCACGATGCCGTTGCTTCTGCCGTTGGTGGAGCGGATCAGCGAGCCGCGCGCGCGCACCCGGTGGTAGGCCTGGCCGATGCCGCCGGAGAACTTGGACAGCTGGGCCACTTCCGAATACCGCTCGTAGATGCCCTGCAGGGAATCGCTCGGCGAGTCCAGCAGATAGCACGACGACAGCTGCTCATGCCGGGTGCCGGCGTTGAACAGGGTCGGCGAGCTCGGCAGGTACTGCAGGCTGCCCATCAGGTGGTACAGCGCGACGGCCTCCGGCACGCTTTCGGTGACCGACACGGCGATGCGCATGAAGAA
>CAZRXZ010000120.1:0-1305 GCA_964604095.1 uncultured Arenimonas sp.
ACCCAATAACTACAGAGGAATCCAGGTCATGTACGCAATCATTGTTACCGGCGGTAAGCAATACCGCGTGATGAAGGACGAAGTGCTGCGCGTCGAGAAGCTCGATGCCGAAGCCGGCGCCAACGTCGAAATCAACGAAGTCCTGCTGGTCGGCAACGGCGACAGCGTCACCGTCGGCACCCCGACCGTGGCCGGCGCCAAAGTCACCGCCACCGTGAAGTCCCACGGCCGTCTGGACAAGATCCGCATCGTGAAGTTCCGCCGCCGCAAGCACCATCGCAAGCAGATGGGCCACCGCCAGCACTTCACCGAAATCCAAATCACCGGCATCACCGCCTAAGACCGAGGAGAACACGTCATGGCATCGAAAAAAGGCGTAGGCTCGACCCGTAACGGCCGCGACTCCAACCCGAAATACCTGGGCGTCAAAGTGTACGGCGGTCAGGCCATCGAAGCGGGCAACATCATCATCCGCCAGCGCGGCACGGAATTCCACCGTGGCGCCAACGTCGGCATGGGCCGCGACCACACCCTGTACGCCCTGGTCGACGGCACCGTCGACTTCTCCGTGAAAGGCCCGAAAAAGCGCCGCACGGTGAGCGTGGTCCCGGCCGAATAAGCCGCATTCCGCGCCTCCGAGAAACCCCGCCGCGGCGGGGTTTTTCATTGACGCCACAGCCTCTGGAGAACCGACATGAAATTCGTTGACGAAGCGGTCATCACCGTCACGGCCGGCAACGGCGGCAACGGCTGCATCAGCTTCCGCCGCGAGAAGTTCATTCCGCTCGGCGGCCCGGACGGCGGCGACGGCGGCGACGGCGGCAGCGTCTGGCTGCAGGCCGACGAGAACCTGAACACCCTGGTCGACTTCCGCCACGAACGCTACTTCAAGGCCCAGCGCGGCCAGAACGGCATGGGCCGGCAGATGTTCGGCAAGGCCGGCGAGGACATCACCATCAAGGTGCCGGTCGGCACCGAAGTGATCAACGTCGCCACCGACGAGATCATCGGCGACCTGACCGAGCACGGCGCGCGCCTGTTGGTGGCGCAGGGCGGCGAGGGCGGCAAAGGCAACGTGCACTACAAGAGCTCGGTCAACCGGGCGCCGCGCAAGGCCGGTACCGGCACGCCGGGCGAAGAGCGCGAGATCCGGCTGGAGATGAAGCTGCTGGCCGACGTCGGCCTGCTCGGCTTCCCGAACGCCGGCAAGAGCACCTTCATCCGCGCGGTCTCGGCCGCCACGCCGAAAGTGGCCGACTACCCGTTCACCACCCTGCACCCGAACCTGGGCGTGGTCAGCGTCGA
>CAZRXZ010000120.1:1405-4713 GCA_964604095.1 uncultured Arenimonas sp.
CGCTGGCTGGTGCTGAACAAGGGCGACCTGCTGGACGACGACGAACGCGCGGCGCGCGCCGAGGCGATTATCAAGGCCTTGGACTGGAAAGAGCCCTGGTTCACGGTGTCGGCCATCGGCCGCGAGGGCACCTGGCCGATCATGCTGAAGATCCAGCAGTTCTTCGACGACCAGAAGCAGGCGGCGCTGGAGGCGGCGGAAGACGCGGCCGAGCGCAGCAAGATGGGGCTCTGAGCCCTGCTTGCGGCCTGATTCGGAAAAGGCGGCCCGCGGGCCGCCTTTTTCGTGCGCCGGGCACAAAAAAACCGGCCGAGGCCGGTTTTTTCAGCGCGTCAGACGCGGATCAGGCCGATTTCAGGGCCTTGATGTGCGCGCTCAGGCGGCTCTTGTGACGGGCGGCCTTGTTCTTGTGGATCAGGCCACGCGAGGAGTAGCGGTCCAGGACCGGCACGGCGCTGGCGTACGCGGCTTCGGCCGCGGCGGCGTCCTTGGTTTCCAGGGCCTTGACGACCTTCTTGACCAGGGTGCGCAGCATCGAACGGTGGCTGGTGTTGCGCGCGTTACGGACGAGGGTCTGCTTGGCGCGTTTTTTGGCGGATTTGATATTGGCCACAGCGGGCTCCTGAAATACGGGGTGGAAAGTAGCACTAAAGGCTGAAAATTATGGCAGAAAATCCGTGATGCGTCAATAATGTTCCCAGTCCAGGCATTCAGCGGCGGGTGGAACGGGTGGCAAAACACGGGTTATTGCGGTCCACGGCCGTTTTCGGCGTGATGACCTTCCTCTCGCGCATCGCCGGTTTCGTCCGCGACATGCTGCAGGCCAGCCTGTTCGGCACCGGGGCGGCGGTCAGCGCCTTCGTGGTGGCGTACCGGATCCCCAATTACCTGCGCCGGATCTTCGCCGAGGGTTCGTTCTCCTCGGCCTTCGTCCCGGTGCTGTCGGAATTGCGCGAAAAGGGCGACGAAGCCGCCATCCAGGACTTCCTCGACCATGTCGCCGGCGCGCTGCTGGCGGCGGTGCTGGTGGTGACCGCGCTGGGCATGGCCTTGTCGCCCTGGCTGGCGCGGCTGTTCCTGCTGATGGCCGACCAGGATTCCGAGCTGGTGACCCTGACCGCCTCGATGATGCGCATCACCTTCCCGTATCTGGCCTTCATTTCGATGGTGGCGTTGGCCGGCTCGGTGATGAACAGCCTGCGCCACTTCGGCCTGCCGGCCTTCATCCCGGTGCTGCATAACCTGGCCATCATCCTGGCCATGCTGGTGCTGGCGCGTTATTTCGAGGTGCCGGCCTATGCCTTGGCCTGGGGCGTGTTCCTGGCCGGTCTGCTGCAGTTCTGCGTGATGTGGCCGGCATTGGCGCGCTTCGGCGTGCGCCCGAGGCTGAAGTTCGACGCCCGCCATCCGGGCGTTCGGCGGGTGTTCGGCCTGATGCTGCCGACCATCTTCTCGTCCTCGGTGGCGCAGCTGAACCTGTTGGTCGGCACTGTGTTCGCCTCGGCCCTGGTGGCCAACGCCCAGAGCTGGCTGTACTACTCCGACCGCCTGACCGAATTCCCCCTCGGCCTGTTCGGGGTCGCCATCGGCACCGTGATCCTGCCGCACCTCTCGCGCAAGCACGCGGCCGAAGACCGCGCCGGCTACAACCACGCGCTGGATTGGGGCATGAAGATGGTCTGCCTGGTCGGCATTCCGGCCGCGGTGGGCCTGGTGGCCTTGGCCGAGCCGCTGTGCGCGACCCTGTTCCAGTACCACAAGTTCACCGCCGCCGACACCCGCATGGTGGCCGCCTCGGTCTCGGCGATGAGCGTCGGCATCCCGGCGTTCATGCTGTCGAAAGTGCTGCTGCCGGCGTTCTACGCCCGTCAGGACACCCGTACGCCGATGAAGGTGGCGGTCTGGACGGTGCTGGTCAACGTCGTGCTGATCGCCTCTTTCGTGACCGTGCTGCGCCTGTCCGGTTCGGCCTACGGCCATATCGGCATCGCCTTCGCCACCGCCCTGGCCGGCATCTTCAACGCGGTGGTGCTGCTGGTGTTATTGCAACGCGAAGGCCTCTACCGCGGGGAGTCCGGCTGGTCGTCCTGGCTGCTGCGCATCGCGCTGGCTTGTGTGGTGATGGTGGCCGTGGTATTGCCGATCAGGCTCTGGATCGGGGATTGGGGCGTGCTGGTCTGGTGGCAACGGCTGGCGTGGCTGGTGGCGGCGGTCGCCGCCGGCGGCGCGGCCTACGGCGCGGTACATGCGGCGTTCGGCCTGCGATTGCGCCATTTGCGTGAAGTTTGAGCCCGGGAACCGCTATAATTCAAGGTCTATGACCGTCTTATTCCGGGATTTCTCAGGGCCGGCCGTCTGCCCGCGCGGCAGCGTGGTCTGCATCGGCGCCTTCGATGGCCTGCACCGCGGCCATCAGCACCTGTTGGCCGAGGCGCGCGCCTTGGCCGACGCCGAAGGCCTCGATCTGCTGGTGCTCAGCTTCGAGCCGTTGCCGCGCGAGTTCTTCGGCCGCGCCGATCCGCCGCCGCGCCTGATCCGGGCTCGCCAGAAGTTCCGCCGCCTGCGCGCGCTCGGCGCCGATGCCGTCGGCCTGCTGCGCTTCAACCAGGCCATGGCCGACACCTCGGCCGAGGACTTCATCGCCGAGTTGCTGGTCAAGCGCCTGAGCGCCCGGCATGTGCTGGTCGGGCCGGACTTCTTCTTCGGCAAGGGCCGCCGCGGCGATTTGGCGATGCTGCAGCGCGCCGGCGCGGAGTATGGTTTCGAGGCGCGCGGGGTCGAGCCGCAGGTGCAGGGCGGCGAACGCATCTCCAGCTCGCTCATCCGCGCCGACCTGCAGGCGGGCCGTCTGGACGCGGCGCGCGAAAAACTCGGCGCGCCGTACTGCATCGAGGGCAAGGTGGTGCGCGGCCAGCAGTTGGGCCGCACGCTCGGCTACCCGACCGCCAACATCCGCCTGCAGGGCCGCAAGCCGGCGCTGATGGGCATCTACGCGACCTGGATCCACGGCGTCGGCGAGGCGCCGATGCCGGGCGTGTCCAGCCTCGGCACCCGACCGACGGTGAACGGCCGCGAACCCCTGCTGGAGGCGCACCTGTTCGATTTCGACGGCGACCTGTACGGCAAGTGCCTGCGCGTGGAGTTCGTGCGCAAGCTGCGGGACGAGGAAAAATTCGATGGCCTCGATGCGCTGGTCGCCCAGATGCATCGGGATGCCGAAAACGCGCGCGCCGTGCTGGCGCGCTCAACCCAGGGAGAGTGTGCGTGAGCGCGCCGGAAAACGGAAAAGACTACAAAGGCACCATCAA
>CAZRXZ010000121.1:0-4710 GCA_964604095.1 uncultured Arenimonas sp.
TCCGTCAGCGAGAATTCGCTGTGCAGATGGCAGTGGACGAAGGTCGGGGTCATGGGCGCGCCTGGAACGAATCCTAAGCTTAGACGCAGCCCCCGGCGATAACAAGGCTTGACAGCGCGCGCGGAAGCGCCCCGCCGCGCGTGGCGCGGCTCAGCGGAACAAGGGCGCGCCGGCCTCGGGCCGGTAGCGGCCGCCGCCGGGGCCGGACCAGGGCGCGGCCTGGCATTTCAGCTGGTGGATGTCCCATTGCAGCCACAGTTCTTCCGCGCTGCCGCGCACGCGCCGGGTTTCGACGAAGTCCAGGAAGCGGCTCCATTCGTGGTCGTCGCGGAAACGGGATTTCAGGCTCATCAGGGTCGGATTGCTGGACATGGCACACCTCGGCTATCAGGGGATTGCCGGGCCAGTATCGCGCGCGCCGCGGCGGCGCGCATGCGGGGGAAGTCAGGGTGACTTTCCGCCTAGTGCGGCCAGCGCCGCGCGCACCGGCGCGAAGCTGCGCCGGTGTTGCGGACAGGCGCCCAGACGGCGCAGGGCTTGCAGGTGCGCCGGGGTCGGGTAGCCCTTGTGGCGGTCGAAGCCGTATTCGGGATGCTCGGCATGCAGCGCCCGCATGATCCGGTCGCGGCTCACTTTCGCCAGCACCGAGGCCGCCATGATGCTGCGTTCCAGCGCGTCGCCGCCGACCAGCGCGTGCGCCGGGCAGGGCAGGCCCGGCGGCACCTTGTTGCCGTCGATCAAGGCCAGCTCCGGCGGCACCGCGAGTGCGTGCAGCGCACGCGCCATACCCTGCATGGTGGCCTGGAAGATGTTCAGCCGGTCGATCTCCTCGGCGTCCACGGCGATGACCGCATACGCGGTGGCGCTGGCGCGGATGGCGTCGAACAGGCGCTCGCGGCGGACTTCTGTCAGCTTCTTGGAATCGTCCAGCCCGGCGATGCCGTCGTCCGGCGGCAGGATCACCGCCGCGCACAGCACCGGACCGGCCAGCGGTCCGCGTCCGGCCTCGTCGACGCCGGCGACGATCATGCGCGCCCGCCGCCGATCAGTGCCAGCACCGCCTCGGCGGCGCGGTCGGCGGCGTCCTGCTTCAGCAGGCGGTGCAGGCGCGTGTATTCGGCCAGCAGCGCCGGATCGGGCGTGTCGCGCGCCAGCATCGGCAGCAGGGTGTCGGCGATGCGCGCCGGCGTGCAGTCGTCCTGCATCAGCTCCGGAACCAGCTCGCGTCCGGACAGCGCGTTCGGCAGGCTGAAGCGTTCCACTTTCAGCAGTCCCAGCAACTTGACGAGGCGATAGGTCAGCGGCGAGATGCGGTAGGCCACCGCCATCGGGCGCTTGCACAGCATGGCCTCCAGCGCGGCGGTGCCCGAGGCCAGCAGCACCGCGTCGGCGGCGATCATCGCGGTCCGCGCCTGCCCGTCGAGCACCTGCACGTCATCGACGCCGGCGATGGACAGCTGCGCGTCGATTGCCTGCCGGCAACGCGCGTCGGCGGCCGGAATGCAGAAGCGGATGCCGGGCTGCCGTTGCCGGATGCGCGCCGCGGCCTGCAGGAACACCGGCAGCAGACGCTGGATTTCCGACAGGCGCGAGCCGGGCAGGATGGCCAATACGCGTCCGTCGCCATGCATGTCCAGCGCGGCGCGCGCGGCCGCGCGCTCGGGGTCGAGCGGCACGGCGTCGGCCATCGGGTGTCCGACGAACACGGCATCGACGCCGTAACGGGCATAGATCGGCGGCTCCATCGGGAACAGGCACAGCACCCGGTCGGCCGATTCGGCGATGCGCGCGGCGCGCTTCTCGCGCCAGGCCCAGACCGAGGGGCTGACGAAATGCACGGTGCGCAGGCCGGCGGCCTTGCAGCGTTTTTCCAGGCCGAGGTTGAAGTCGGGGGCGTCGACGCCGATCACGGCATCCGGCTTTTCCGCCACGATGCGCGCCAGCAACGCCTTGCGCAGGCGCAGCAGGTCGGGCAGGTGCTTGAGCACCTCCACCAGGCCCATCACCGAGAGCCGGCCGTAATCGAACCAGGAGCGCAGGCCATGGGCCTGCATGGCCGGGCCGCCCATGCCGACGAATTCGATGTCGGGGCGGCGCGCGCGCAGCGCCGCCATCAGCGCCGCCGCCAGCTGGTCTCCGGAGGCCTCGCCGGCGACGATGGCGATCTTCATCGGCTCAGCGCAGGATGCCGCGGCTGCTGGCTTCGATGAAGTCCAGCATCAGCCGGACGTCGTCCGATTCGGCCGCCATCGCACGCAGTTCGGCCTTGGCCTCCTCGAGCGGTTTGCCGGCCATGTACACGGTGCGGTAGGCGTTCTTGATGGCGCGGATGCGCTCCGGACCGAAGCCGCGGCGCTTCAGGCCTTCGGCGTTGATGGTGCGCGGTTCGGCGTACTGGGTCGAGGTCATCACGAACGGCGGCACGTCGGCGTTGACCAGGCTGCCCATGCCGACGAAGGCGTGCGCGCCGATCTTGCAGAACTGGTGCACGCCGGAGAAGCCGCCGAGGATGGCCCAGTCGCCGACTTCGGCATGGCCGGCCAGGGAGGCGTTGTTGGCGAAGATGGTGTGGTCGCCGATGATGCAGTCGTGCGCGACGTGCACGTAGGCCATGATCCAGTTGTCGTCGCCCATGCGGGTCACGCCGCCGCCGTCGCCGGTGCCGCGGCTGAAGGTGGTGAACTCGCGGATGGTGTTGCCGTCGCCGATCACCAGCTCGCAGCGTTCGCCGCGGAACTTCTTGTCCTGCGGGTCGCCGCCGAGCGCGGCGTGCGAGTAGATGCGGTTGTTGCGGCCGATGCGGGTCGGGCCGGTGATCACGCAGTGCGGGCCGATCTCGGTGCCTTCGCCGATCTCGACCTCGCCTTCGATGACGGTATACGGGCCGATGCGCACGCTCGGGTGGATGCGCGCCTCGGCCGAGATCACGGCGGTCGGATGGATGTTCACTGGCCGCCCTCCGCGCACAGGATCTCGGCGCTGGCCACGTCCTTGCCGTCGACCCGGGCCACGCCCTCGTACAGGGCCATGTTGCGGATCTTGCGCTTCAGGCTGACGTCCAGCACCAGCTGGTCGCCCGGCACCACCATCTTGGAGAAGCGCACGTTGTCGATCTTGACCAGGTAGAACAGCTTGCCTTCGTTGCCGGTGCAGCCGTCCTCGCCCATCAGCGTCAGCTGGCTGAGCAGGCCGCCGGCCTGGGCCAGGGCCTCCACGATCAGCACGCCGGGCATCACCGGCGCGCCGGGGAAGTGGCCGTTGAAGAAGGCTTCGTTGACGCTGACGTTCTTCAGCGCGCGGACGCGCACGCCCGGTTCGAATTCGGTGACGCGGTCGACCAGCAGGAACGGATAGCGGTGCGGCAGCAGCTTCTGGATGCAGACGGCGTCGACGGGCAGTTTGGAAACATCGTATGGCATGGTCAGTCCCGGGATTTCTTGAGTGTGGTGAGGTCGCGCGCCATGGCGTCCAGGCGCGCGAAGCGGGCGGCGTTGCGGCGCCATTCGCCCTTGGGCTGGATCGGCGTGCCGGACGCGTATTCGCCCGGTTCGCGCAGCGAGTGCGTGACCAGGCTCATGGCGCCGACGGTGACGCGGTCGCCGATCTCGATATGGCCGACGATGCCGGCCGCGCCGCCGATCAGGCACCAGCGGCCGATGCGGGTCGAGCCGGCCACGGCCACGCAACCGGCGATGGCGGTGTGCGCGCCGATGCGCACGTTGTGGCCGATCTGGATCTGGTTATCGAGCCGGACGTCGTTCTCGAGCACGGTGTCCTCGATGGCGCCGCGGTCGATGGTGGTGTTGGCGCCGATCTCGCAGTCGTCGCCGACGACGACGCCGCCGAGCTGGGCGATCTTGGTCCAGTTGCCGTCGTGGAAGGCGATGCCGAAGCCGTCGGCGCCGAGCACGGCGCCGGGATGGATGCGCACGCGCCGGCCCAGGCGCACGCGCTTGACCAGCGTCGCCTTGGGCATCAGCAGGCAGTCTTCGCCGACCGTGCAATCCGTGCCGACGTGCACGTGCGCATGCAGCTGCGCGCCGGCGCCGATGACCGCGCGTTCGCCGATCACCACATAGGGGCCGATGCGCGCGTCGGGGGCGAGCGCGGCGCTGGCCGCGACCACCGCGGTCGGATGCACGCCGGCCGGCAGGTCGTCGCCGTCATCGAACAGCGCGCTGATCAGCGCGAAACTGGTGTACGGGTTGGCGCTGAGCAGGCAGGCGCAGGGGCAGGCGTCGGCATCGGCCTCGGACAGCACCACCACCGAGGCCTTGGTATCGGCCAGCTGCGCGGCGTACTTGCTGTTGGCCAGGAACGCCAGCTGCCCGGGCGCGGCATTGGCCAAGGTGCCGATGCCGTGCACCGGCGTATCCGGGTCACCCCGGTAGGGCAGCCCGAAGCGTTCCGCCAGCGCCTGGAGCGTCAGCATCCGGGCTCAGAACTGCTGGCCGAAGGTGAACTGCAGGCGCTCGATGCGGTCCAGCTCGCCTTCGTTGATCGGCATCGCGTAGCTGATCGAAATCGGCCCGACTGGCGCCTGCCATTGCAGGGCGATACCTGCCGAGGCGCGCAGGGACTTCAGCTTGAACTTTTCGGCGTCATACACTGCGCCGACCGCGGGGTCGGTATAGCCGCTGTAATCGAAGCTGCCCGCGAAGGCGTTGCCGTAGTCCAGGAAGGCCGACAGGCGGGTGCCGCGCGAGTTGA